>JAOUNV010000049.1 GCA_029880775.1 Nitrospinota bacterium
GTGGCCCATCTTCTGGAGCGCAGTTTCCGACAGATGGGGATGATGGTGCTTTCGGTGGCGCTGATTCTGATAGTCTCCGGCTCGCTTCTGTCCAGGGTAAACCGCCGACTGGCCAAGGCGGAGGAGAAAGCCAGGCTGGCGTCCGAGCTGGAGGAGAAGAACCGTTCCCTGGCCGATATGAACCGGCGGATGGACGAGTTTGTATCTGTGGTGTCCCATGATATCCGTTCACCCTTGAATGTGGTGAATGGATTTGTCAAGCTCATCCGGTCGTCGCCAGGGGGCGGGACCTTTGATAGGGAGACCGGGGTGATGCTGCGCTCCTGCGAGAGGATGTCGCAACTGACCCGTGATATTCTGGATGTGGCCAAGCTTGAGGCTGGGAAAGTGGCCCTGGCTTACGATCCGATAGTGATCGACGATATCATGAGGGAGAGCGCGGAGATCATGGAGTTTGCCGTGGCGGAGAAAAAGATAAAGCTGCGGATGGAACTGGGGGAGCCGACTAAAATGGAGGGAGATTCCGGAAAGCTTTTGCAGGTTATGAACAATCTTATCGGTAACGCGGTGAAGTTCACGCCCACGGAAGGGGCGATAATAATAGCCAAGAAAGTGGAGCGCCCTGATGTGTTGATAACGGTTTCCGACACCGGCCCTGGGATTGCCGAGGAGGAAAAAGGGATGTTGTTCAGCAAATTTGAGCAGCTAAAGAAAAGTCAGCAGGGGGTGGAGCCTGGTTTTGGGCTGGGTCTTTCCATCTGCAAAAGTGTGATAGAACTGCATGGAGGGACAATAGCGGTGTCCAGCGCCCTTGGAGAGGGGGCCACTTTTATGGTGAGAATCCCGCTGAAGCATCCAGGAGTCCACCCAGGCTAGTAGTGGCCTGGGGAGGGAGAGCCTGGGGTATATAATAATTGGCAAGTGGGGTAAATATGGAAAAGAGAAAACATCCCAGGCTAAGAAAGCTTCTGTTCGTCGCGGCCAAGAGGTATGACCAAAACGGTGAACTGGCGGAAGGACACATAGGAATTACCGTGGACATTTCCGAGGGGGGGATGATGATCATGACGGAGCGGCCCTTGCCCTTTATGGCCACGGTGGATCTTTTCCTTGGGTTTGGCGACACTATCCTGAAAATCAAAGGGGAGGTGACCCGGCTGGAGAAACAGGCGGGGAACAAGACCCTGATGGGCTTAAAGTTTCTGAATGTGGATGAAGAAGCGATGGCCCTGCTGAAGGTGGCTTCTCTCTTCCCCTCGGACGAGGGGAGCAAAGACGAGGGCGCCGAGGGCTCGGAAGCCGATCCTGGGGATGGCAAGCAAGAATAGTCCCGGCCTCCCTTACTTCAGGAGGAGTATCTTGTAATCCGATAAGCGGTGGAGGTCCAATCCGCCGATAATCTCGTCACTTGCGTGTCCCACATAAATGTAACCTGGCTTTTGGGAGACCGCGATGAAATTTTCCAGGAAGAAACGCCTGGCTTCATTGCTGTAGTATTGGAAAACATTGGCGCAGACAATCATCCTGAACCGGTATTTACGTGGTCTGTTTTTCAGGTCGAACACCCGAAAAGAGACATGCCTCCGGATTTCGTCGCCAAAAATAATGTCGCCGCCATCTAGTTGGCCGTAACGCTCAAAATAGGGCCGCCACCGTGTCAGGTCGCTTTTTATCAACTGGTATATCCCAGACTTTGCGGCGTCCACCAGATGGGGGTTGATGTCGGTGCCGAAGACCATGAACTTTGCCCTTGATCCAAGCTCCTCCAGGCGCTGGTGGATAAACATGGCCAGCGAATATGTTTCTGCGCCATTGCTGCACGCGGAGCTCCAAACATATAAAGGGTTGCGCGGAGTTTTTTCCAGGTGCTCGGGGATGACCAGGTCACCTAGGGCGGCGAAAACATTTTTGTCCCGAAAAAACCTTGTCGCGTTGGCCACCACGCCGCCGGCTTGGCCTTCGGAAAAGGCTCTGGAGCTGTCCTCCAGCGAAAGATTTGCCTTGGCCGGGTTCCAATGGTCAGGGTTTGCCACCTCCCGATATATGTCCACGGCGCCACCGACCGGGTCAAAATATATTTTTCGGTAGAACAGCCCATTGATGTCGATCTGTTTTGCCGACATGCCGTGGCTCCTGGTAATATTTACAAGTTTGGCGATTTTCCACTTCGCGCTGTCCGCGCCACCCACGATGGCGCATTCCACGTTTTTGGCAGACCACCCTCTGGTGGCGAACCTCCCCATTGCCTGTCCCAAATGCTCTTTGGCCAGGCCGGTGTAGTGGTAGCCGGTGTCCGCCACGCAGACTATTCCGCCCAGGCTTCCGTCGGTGGATCGGAGGAGGATGATTGGGTTCTGGCCAGCGTCCATGGCCAGCTTTCCGGAACCTACCTTCCATCCTGGGCATTTCATCACCTTGCCCTCTGGCGGCGCGCTTTTTTTCAGGCTGTGCTTAATCGTCAAGGTGTCGACCCTGGTTTATCGTTCAATGATCGGCAAAGCCAAAAGAGGGGGTCGCCATGCTTATCCTTTTAAGAATGTTGTCCATTTCAGGGAGGCCTTGCCAATAAATGTAATAATTCTACACCATGATGGGTGTTTGGAACAGGCTACTCCCAAATACCATAGAGGAAGGCAAGTAGCTTAATAATAAAATAGATGATCGCCCCGCTGAAAATAAAAATAACGGAAAGAATATCAACTTTCTTTAAGCCTTCGAAAGAATCTGAAATGCTGGTCGATGCTGCGGGTGTCATTCCCTCGGCGATGTCACGCAAGGCCGATAACGCTTTTTCGAATATGGAAGGGGCCAGGTCCAGCTCCTCCGGAGAGAATGGATCCCACATCAGTGTAACTTTTTTACCATTAAACAGCATGTGGGCTGCGCCCAGGTCAAAAGCTCGTATGACGGCCTCGGCTCTTCGTCCAGACTGCAGGTTGTTTTTCACAAAATCTTCGTTAAAGGAAATCACCCTAAAGCGTCTGTCTATTTCTGGATTATCAACAGTAACCACAGGTCCGATGGACAAAACGCCAAGCGTCTCCAATAGCGCGGCTGGAGTTTGAGCCTCTGGCCGCTCCAGGGGGGATATCAAAAAGCCGCCTCTTATCTTTACGCTAATGCTAATTCTCAGCGCAAGCATGAGTTTTCCGCCAGCGTCGACAGGGTATAGCTCTACAGCAGTCTCTCTCCCATACCGCCTGCTGGTCAGCCGGGCCGAACTCCATCCTTCTTTCATGGTTCCGCCGATTTGGGACGAAGCAAGCTTGAGAATAGAGGCCGCTTTTTTGGCCAGGATTCTTCTGCGGTGATAAAAAAAATAAGCGATAAGAAATACCAGGATGAACGGAATGACGAGAATCATGGGCACGTTGTAAATGGTCTGGTCCAATTAGCATTTCCTCCAACAATGGAATACCCGCAAGGGCGCGGTATGATGATAATCGAAAGAAGGCGCGGGTGGAAAAATTACTTGAGGGAAGGACACCGGATCACATCAGGTATAACAGGGCCACGGAGAGGACGATTGTCGCGAGGAAGATGGCAAGGATGGCCACAAGAAAGGTGGATAGCTGGGAGCCAGTTTCGGGATTCGGGTCCTGAGCAGGCTGCATATGTTTCACCAGCACAGCCAGCCGCGCAAGAGTTTCCTTGATCATGTCTTCGTCGATTTCCTTATCCGGCTCGTAGGGCTCCCAGAAAGCGGATAAGGAAAGGCCGTTAAAACAGAGCCATTTTGCGCCCAATGTGAAGATGCGGCGTATGGCCTGCCTCTTCTCCCCATCCTTGAAGTTGACCCTGATAAAATCACTATGCGGTGAGTATATTAAAAACTCCTTGTCAAAAAGCGCGTTCCCAGTTTTCACCAGAGGCGCGGCGCCAAGGGGCGAGCCGGGCCCAGGGGTGGTGGACTTGCTGGCGATGGCGAACAGACCATTGGACTGGTGGGCAAGATACAGCGCCATGGAGGGGTGGTGGGGAATGAAAAGGTACTTTCGGCGACGAGGGTAATGAATAAGCAGAAACCTCTCCCCCTCTAGGACGCCGGATAGTATTATTCCATTCCAACCATAAGAAATTGTCCCATTGGTTTTATTTGCAAAATTCTCTAGGGTAGGGACAGTCCTTTTCCTGCCTGCGTTCTCTAGAAAGAACACGATGGCGATAAGAGACAGAATACCGAGTAGTAACAACAAGAAAACAATCATGCGCCATTTACATTTAATTTGGAAAGAATATAACATATCAGAAGCTGAAGCGAAATAAACAGTAAAATAATATTACATGCTGGGGATTTGGCCTACGATATGCACTGTTTAAATCCGCGCTGTGATAAAAAACGATATATATTTGTATTGTGGTGTCGAACCGGATGGCTGGTTTGAAACCCTCGTTTCTTTTTGTAACGTATGACCTGAAAGGTAACGGTACGGAGCACCATGACCTCCTTGTCGAATGAGATAAAAAAGTTGCTGAACGAGAAGGGGGCCGACTTGGTTGGAGTGGGGGACATTACCGGAATTGAGGAAAAAGAAGCTATCTCCAAAGAATTTCATCATTACACCAGGGCTGTAGCCATAGGGATGAAGCTACACAAGTTTCAGAAACCGGAAAAGGTGAACGGGGCATTGGACGAACACAGCCTGATGTTGGCGTACCTAAAGGAGAACGAGGATATAACGTTGAAACTAAATGGCCTGTTAAGAGACGCCGTAAAGTTTCTGCGCAAACGAAAATACCGGTGCATGGCCATACCTCCCATCGCCGTGGCGGAGGAGCGAAAATTCATCTCGGCGTTGTATAATCTGTTTTCTCACAAGATGGCCGTCACCATGTCTGGGCTTGGCTGGGTCGGCAAAAACGGAATGGTGATAAACGGTGAATATGGCCCCAATCTGATCTGGGCCACCATATTGACAGACGCTGAGCTGACACCCTCACCACCGCAATTGGAAAGCATGTGCGGCGAGTGTCGGCTGTGTGTAACCGCCTGTCCAGTGGGGGCTTTGCTGGGAGTGAACTGGAGCAGATCCCGGGGCAATCATGAGGTGATAGACCTGGAAAAATGTGGGAACTACATGGCGGAAAACAGTTATAAATACGGCAGGCCGGTATGCGGCATCTGTTTCATGGCTTGCCCCATGGGTGTGAAAAAAACGAGAAAGAGCGGATAGCCATGACCCTGCGGGGGTGGATAATAACAAGAGGAAGATTATATGAACGCAAAAGAAATGGTTTTCGCCGCAATGGAGCTGCGCAAAACTGAGCGGACCCCAGTCGCGCCTTTTGGCTGTGGTGTTTGGACAATTTATCGCTCCGGGACCACGTTTCGGGAGCTGAGCCATGACCCGGAGCGAATGGCCAACACCAACCTGGAAATTTATGAGAGGTACAAGCCGGATATCGTATACGTCGGCTCCGGCTACAATAACCTACAGGCCGCCGCTCTGGGTGGCAAAATTAAATTCCGGGAGATCGGCGCGCCAGACCTGGAGGAGCCGTACATTCATAAGCTGGAGGATATCGAAAAGCTGGACCTGGGAAAGATCCCCAGCGATCCGGTGATCCAGACCATATGGAAAGCCCTTCGCATGGTGAAGGCGAAAATTGGCCAGGAGGTGGTGGTGACCATGACCTCCTGGGGGCCCTTCACGCTAGCGGCGCAGTTGGTGGGTGTGGAGCAGATGATGCGCGCCTGTTTCAAGGATAAGGCGCTGGTGGAGGCTTCGTGCGCATTCGCGGTGAAAATGCTACAGGCTATATACACACCCATAATCGAAGATGGAACCCTGGAGATGATCTCCATGGCGGACCCTACAGCTTCCGGCGACCTTATTTCCCGCAAGCAATTCGAAAAGTTTGCCCTCCCTCCACTAAAAGAGATGAGCGACTGGGCCCACTCTAAGAATGTGAAGGTTCTGCTGCACATATGTGGGGACACCAACAGCCGACTGGATTTGTTCCCCAGACCGGGGTGGATTGCATAAGCCTGGACCATAAGGTGGATATGAAAAAGGCGAAAGCCGAGATTGGGAACAAAATGTGCATTGCAGGTAATATGAACCCTGTCACGATACTGGACAGGGCCAGCGCCGAAAAAGTGGCGGAAGACGCAGCCACGATATTAGGTGATGCGGCGGCGGATGGGGGGTTCATCCTGATGCCAGGATGCGACCATCCTCCAAGTGTGCCGGAGGAGAACCTGAAAACGTTTTACGAAACCGCGAAAAACTATAAGTTCTAAAGTCAGGAGTAATGATGACGCAAGCGACAATGACGGCGAGGGAGCGGGTGCTCCAGACGCTGAAGGGGGAAAAGGTGACACCGGTTCCATGTTTTTCTGGAGTGGGTAATGTCACCACCAAGGGGCTGGAGAAGCTGGGATACCGTTTCGCCGACCTTCACAACGACGCGCAAAAAATGGCCGAGGCCGCCATGACCACTTGGGAGCTGTTCGGCTATGAGTGCGTGGTGATCCCGTTTGACCTGTGCCTGGAGGCGGAGGCGCTGGGGTGCGTGATGAACCCATATGCCCAGACGCAGGAGCTGTTGTATCCCACCATAAAAGAGAAGAGCAAGCTGACCACTGAGCAACTTCGCCAGGCGGCGACACCGGAGCTGCTGCAAAAGGGGCGCATACCTCTTGTCATTGAGGCGGCGCGCATCGTTCGGGAAAAAGTGGGCGACCAGGTGGCCATAGGCTCATACGTGCTGGGGCCGTTTACCCTGGGAGGGCAGATAAGCGAGCTTGAGGTGTTGCTCAAGGGCTCGTTGAAAAAGCCGGACGAGATGAAAGACTACCTCGACGCCATGGCGGACATCATCATCCTGGTGGGTAACCATCTTTTACGCAACGGCATAGACTATGTAAGTGTGCGCGAAATGGGCGCCACGTCCGATGTCTTAAGCCCCAGGGTGTTCAAGAAAGTGATATTCCCCGCGCTGAAAAAGGTGGCGGACAATCTTGACTCCCCATCCATACTGCACATCTGCGGCTCTGTTATACCTGTGATTGATATGATGGCGGAATGCGGGTACGACGCTCTCTCCATCGACTCCAAGACACCTATGAAGGAGGCCCGAGAGAAGACGGGAGAAAATACTGTGATCCTGGGCAATTTCAACCCCTTCGCCACGTTGAACACCGGCACGGCCGAGGAGGCGTATAATGTGGCTGCGCAATGCGTGAAGGATGGAGTAAACGGCGTTCATCCCGGATGCGACATATGGCCCACCGCCAAGCCGGAGAACCTGGAGGCTATGATAAAGGCGGTCCGGGAAACCAGCGTATAACAAATAAACAACAAGAGGATTGGAGACAAACGAAATGGCTTTGGATAGCGCGAAAAAAGAAGGGCTCCTGAAAAAACTGGAGCAGGGCGTGGTGGAGTTCGAGGACGACGAAGTGCGGGAGGCTGCCCAGGAATGGGTGGACTCCGGCGAGGATACGTATGACGCCATATTCGATGGCCTTGTGGCTGGAATGGAGGAGGTGGGACGACTCTTTTCCGCACAGGAATATTTCGTGCCGGAGATGCTGATGGCGGCTGACTCGCTGTATATCGGGCTGGATATTCTAAAGCCCCACATGGTCGCTCGCGACTCCGGCGTGAAAGGCGCCGTGGTGATCGGCACCGTGCAGGGGGACGTGCACGACATCGGAAAGAACATCGTAAAGATGATGTTCGACGTGGCCGGGTTTCAGGTGCATGACCTGGGGCGGGATGTGGCGCTGGAGGACTTTCTTAAAAAGCAGTTGGAAACAAACTCCGATATCGTCTGCCTGTCCGCGATGATGACCACCACCATGATGGGGATGCCGAAGGTCATCGAGATGATCAAGGAAAAAAATCCCAAATGCAAGATCATGATTGGCGGCGCTCCTATCACTGACGATATAGTGGGCAAGTTCGGCGCCGACGCCACGGCCAAGGACGCGTCCAACGCATTGGAGGAAGCGGTGAAGATGGTGGTGTCCCTGCGGGATATCCAGAAGGAAGCCAACGCAAAAAGCTGAGAGAAAACGTCCGAGTGAGACGGCGCAGGGGAGAGTTGCGCCTTGGTCGTCTGGACAGAGAGAAAAAAGTGGAGTTGTAATCGAATGAGCGAATATACGGTAATATTTCAGCCATCAGGCCGCAGAGGTAAGATCAAAGAAGGCGCCAACCTGCTGGACGCGGCCAGGAGCCTGGGGGTGGAGATCGAGTCGATCTGCGGAGAGAAGAAAACCTGTGGCAAGTGTAAGGTGCAGGTGGAAGAGGGATTCTTCGAGAAATATGGTGTCGATTCGAAAGTTGGCAATCTCACCGGCTGGACCAGGGACGAGGAGAGAATGCTCAGCCTGGCGGAGAAGGAGAATAAATACCGTCTCTCCTGCCTGGCCCATGTGCAAGGCGACCTGCTGGTGTTCGTGCCAGAGGAGAGCCGTGGAGGAAAACAAGTGGTCCGCAAAAAAGCGGGCAAGCTGAAGCATAAGCCGAACCCGGCGCTCACCATTCACTACATAGAGATGAACGCGCCCACCCTGCACGACCCGGAGGATGACTTCCTGCGTGTGGTGGCCGCCCTCAATGAGCAGCACAAGGTTGATGCGGACAGGATCGATATCCACTGCCTGCGGGCCATGACCGGGGTTCTGCGCAAGGCGAAATGGAAAGTTACCGTGTTCCTGCTTCGCGGCGAGATAGTCCGGGTGGCGCCGGGGAAGGTGGATGCCT
>JAOUNV010000328.1 GCA_029880775.1 Nitrospinota bacterium
ATGCGTCTTTATCCGCCCAAGTGTCCCTAGGTGACATTATTCCCTCCGGCACACCGGGCGCTTTAGCGGGGGCCATGAATCCGAAGTTGGGATCCTCCACCGATTCCACTTCGTCAAGTTTCCCCTCAATAGCGGCATTTAGCAGGGCTCTGCTGTGCTGTATCGAAATTCTATTTCCCACCCCATATGGGCCTCCGGTCCATCCGGTGTTCAGCAGCCAGCATTTCACGTCGTGCTGTTTAATCTTCTCACCCAACAGCTTGGCATACACCGATGGGTGAAGCGCCAGAAAAGGCCGCCCGAAGCAGGTGGAAAAGGTGGCCACCGGCTCCTTTATCCCCCGTTCCGTTCCGGCCACCTTGGCCGTGTATCCGGAAATAAAATGGTATGACGCTTCATCCGGGGTGAGCCTGGCTATGGGTGGGAGTACTCCAAAAGCGTCTGCTGTGAGCATAAATATGTTTTTCGGATGTCCGCACACCCCGGAAAGCTCTGCGTTGGGCACATTGACTTCTGTGATGGGAAAGGCGGCTCTGGTGTTTTCTGTCAGGGCGCCGTCGTTAAGGTCCACCTTCCGAAACATGGAAAATTCCATCGCCACGTTTTCCAGGATAGTGCCGAACCTTTGGGTGTTGGCGAATATCACAGGCTCCGCTTCCTTGGAAAGGTTTATCACCTTCGCATAGCATCCCCCCTCAAAGTTGAAGACACCGCCATCGCTCCAGCCATGCTCATCATCGCCGATCAGCTTGCGGGAAGGGTCGGCGGAAAGCGTGGTTTTGCCGGTTCCGGAAAGGCCGAAGAACACAGCGACATCCCCACCGGAGCCTACGTTGGCGGAGCAGTGCATGGAGAGGACAGATTTTTGCGGCATCTCATAGTTGAGAAGATTGAACACAGATTTCTTTATCTCTCCGGCATAGCTTGTCCCGCCGATTATCACTATCCTTTTGCCGAAATGAACCACTACGAACGCCTCCGAATTGGTCCCATCCACTGAAGGGTCGGCTGTAAACCTGGGAGCGTTGAAGACGTGATACTCCGGATTATGATGGTCCAGGGTGTCCTGATCCTTGATGCGGATGAACATGTCCCGTGCGAACATGGAATGCCACGCGTCCTCGGTCACCACTCTTAGTGGGATTCTGTACCGCTCGTCGGCTCCGGCGTGGCAGTCCTGGATGAACATATCCTTCCCCTGCCAATACGCTTGCAGACGCAGCATCAGGCGGTCGAAATATTTCTCCTCCATCGGCATGTTGGAGGTTCCCCACCAGATGCGACCCTGGCTCAGAGGCTCCTTGACGATGAACTTGTCGTCAGGTGAGCGACCTGTGTACTGGCCGGTACGGACCACGAACGGCCCTCTATATGAAATGGATCCTTCCCGCCGCCGGATCGCCTCTTCGTATAAGGCAGGGATAGGCAGATTTCTGTATATCCTGGCCAGATTTCTGAATCCCAGTTTTTCCAGGTCGTCGGCAGCTTTTTTATTGTTCGGCATCTATACTCTATCTAGTTACAGAGAACGCCCCCTATATGAACGAGGACAATGGGGATCAATGGTTTTCCTGTTGCCAACTCCCTTGAGTGAGGGAGATTATCACACAAAAATGGGCGCAAAAACCAGACCTAACGTAAGCGAAGCGCTAAAGCGCCTCGGCGCATTTTATCTATCGACGATAAACAGCGCCGAGCCCGGTAGGGACAAGTTGAAGACTACGCCTCGTACTCGTCCACTCCCCTTTGCTCCGCGCCTCTCTTTGGGGTCAGCAGCTTGTGAACAGCTTTCGCTCCGCCTTGCGAAGCTCGAATGCTTCCTCCGGAACCGTCCACCAGGAACACAAGCTCCTGCACCACATCGTTGAGCCGCTCAGCCTGGGCGTTGAGCTCCTCGGACGCGGCGGCGGCTTCCTCGGCGTTGGCGGCGTTTTGCTGCGTGATCTTGTCCATCTCCGCCACGGTGATGTTCACCTGCTCCACACCGCGGGCCTGTTCGCTGGAGGCGGTGGTGATCTCCGCCATCAGTCCACTCACTTTTCTTATGCTATCCACTATTTCGTCCAAAGACTTGCCGGCGGCGGCGGCCATTTCATTTCCATCCTTAGCGCGATTAATCGCCTCCTCGATCAACGAGGCGGTGTCCTTGGCGGCGGCGGCGGAGCGCTGGGCCAGGTTGCGTACTTCCTCGGCCACCACGGCGAATCCCTTGCCATGCTCGCCCGCCCGGGCCGCTTCCACGGCGGCGTTCAGCGCCAGCAAGTTGGTCTGGAACGCAATTTCCTCTATTACCTTGATGATTTTGCCGATTTCCTGGGAGGATTTGTTGATCCCATCCATCGAATCGATCATCTTCGTCATGGTTCCGCTTCCGCTCTCCGCGCTTGTTCGAGCGTTATTAGACAGCTTGTCCGCTTCTACAGAGTTATCGGCGTTGAGCCTGGTCTGCGAGGCCATCTCCTCCAGCGACGCGGAGGATTCTTCCAGGCTGGACGCCTGCTCCGTGGCGCCCTCAGCCAAGCTCTGGCTGGATGTGGCTATATCGGTGGAGGCGGATGTGACCTGGCTTGCGCCTTCTGTGAGATGCTCAATGATTTGGTTAATTGGTTTTGTGATCATGTTGGTAACGCCCATACCAATTACTACGGCAGCCAGGAATGATCCTATAACAGACGCCACCAGAGTATTGACCACAAAGCTCCAAGTGTCCATACCTCTTTTCTTGGCGGCCTCCATCCCCTTTATCGATTCTTCCTCCACTTCCGCCATCAACTGCATCATCTGGCGAGAGACACTGTCCAGATTCGCCAGCGCTTCTTCCATTTCGGAATTAATGGTAATCAGGGCCTTTTGATCCTCCAGCAGTTCGTTACCCGCCTTCTGGAATACGTTGTTATGGAAATCATCCATCTTTTCCGTTTCCGCCCTCTGTCTGGGATCGGTCACCTTTGGGACGTACCCCTCGCTGGTTTCGCCACCCTTAAGCAAGGCGTCTATCCACACATCGAAAGTTTCTATGGTTTTCTCATATTCCTTTCTAATGTCCTCATATTCATTTATGTCCGTCTGCTGGTATATTTCCTCCAGCCGGATCCTGGTTTCAGCTATAGTGAACCTTATTTCCATTGATATGTCCGCCCATCGGACATCTTTATCAAGAATTTCATCCTGTAGCCCCTGGCGGCGCTTCCGTTCTATATTTGTCTTTAGGGAATCCTCAAAATCAAACGCCAGCTTCACTATCTCGTCGTAGGCCTTTTCCATGTTCCCCATGGCCTTATCGCGTAACTCATCCTTTTTCAACAGATCGGCGCCCATGACATGTATTTTGCTGACCAGCGGCTGCAGCTTGTTGTTATGAAAAGAGTCCGCCTCCAGGATTTTTCTTTTGAGTGTCTCATTG
>JAOUNV010000329.1 GCA_029880775.1 Nitrospinota bacterium
TGATGGGTGGGGGACAAGCCTTCAAGCAGACCATGGAGCAAATTCAAGCCCTGGAAAAAATGGACCAGCGCGGCGCCGGAGAATACACAGATGAGGGGCCGGAGGATACCGGCTTTAACGAGGATATCACGCCGCCAGAGATGGGCTCGGTCGTTAAATGGTTCATTATATTGGGGGTGTTGGCTTCCATATTCGGCATTTGGTTTAACTGGTTTATGATGCTGGCGTTCGCGTCTGTCGCGGGCAAGGATATGGGCGCCATAGAAGCGATGAAGGCGGCCTTTTCCATAATGAAAAGCGGAGTTCCCGCCGGAGTGGTGACACCACTGATGATTTTCCTGGCGACCGTGGTGGGTGTCATCCCCTTGGGGCTGGGATTGCTGATCGTTATTCCATGGGCTCATTGCGTGGCGGTGGTCGCCGCCGGAGCAGTGGATGGGGCCGCCAACGCCGAAACAGGCTTTCCGCTCAAACGCAATGCGCTCCACCCTTCCGCATCTTCTGGCCACGCTACAGGGGCGCCGCCGCCGCTGCCGGGCAAGTATCACCCCGGCTCCTGCGCCCACTGCTTTGTTTTCCAGGAAGGCGCCGACATGGACGATGCCGCCGCCAAAGACTACATAAGCGCGGCGCACCGGAATGTTATAGACTCCAATCCGGATATGGTGACCACGGGGCACGGCCTGGCCGAGTGGCCGAAAGACAACGCGGCTTTCAAAAAGATCGCCGCAGACCATATCCACCAACATGCCAACAGCGCCCCCGGCGCGCCGAACTTTATGGACGGGAGCAAATACAAGATCAGCGTGAAGACCGGCAAAAACCCCGCCACCGGAAAAAGAGCGGTGTCCGTGTTCATCGTGTGTAAATAGAGAAGAGGCCTGCGTCCGCCGCCGGGTGTATAACCTGGCGCTATGATCACTGCTGAACTGGCGGCCAAAAAAAACGCAGGATACGGCTTGCGGCGATGCTTGCCCTGCTGGCTCCGAGGCTTGGCCAGAGATACAACGGCCAGGCGGGGAAAGGGATGTTCTTTGTTGCCGCGATGCTGGTTGGCTGGTCCCCGGTTGGCCGGTCCACGGGGGGATCAGTCGAATTGTCGTTTGTTGTCACATCTTGATTATTCATGCGGATACTGTAGCACATTGATGGGGTGTGGTAGGGTTTAAGAGGGTGATATGGATGGATTGTGATGGTCACCAGTCTAATTTCGGCCAGGGTGGCAGGACCGGGCGCACAGCGGGGAGGTTCAATGCTTTTTTGTCTCCCCGTAATCGCGCACCATAGATTCACTTAAGCACGATATATCCTCTACCTTGAAGCTAGAAGCTTGCATATTGTTATTCCCGCGTGTTTCAGTTTCAACTAATTACAACGCCTTAATCGTCTATGTCGATCAGAAATATCAAATACGAACTTTGCAAAGAAAATAAATAGGAATGCATATGCGGGTATTAGAAATTTTTCGGCTACAGACGCGATTTGATTAAAGTCAATCACAAAGCCACTTTGAGTTTCAGTAATCTGCTTGCCTTCTCCATTCTTTGAAATTTGCTTTACCGTCGGCGCCATAGCTTCCCCCTCGCTTTTCCCATGAAAAGAAGTCGCCATTTCTATCAGCGCTTCCTCCAGCCTATTTGGTATTACCAATTTCAATTCTCTATTTTGTGGCAAAGATTCTGACAATATATTTCCCGAAAAAAGATTGACCATAACATAAGCAAGTATTGCGAGCACAAACACTCCTGTTGCAACCGGCAAAAATTTATCAAGTATATCTTTGAAATCACTTCCAGGTGCGATGCGACTTATGATCAAATACGAAACCACAGACACAAATACTGGTGCAATGAAGTTAAAAAGAAAATCCATAAATCTATCCATATTTCCTTTTGCACCATGTATGGAAATTATTTTATTAGCGGAGTCAGTAATCGCTTCTTCCGTCCTCTCTGACACTTCCAGTTTATATACACTTTTTGGAGGCAAAGATTTTGATATATCTATAAGAGCATCTTCAAGTTTCTTCGAGATTACTCGTTCATTTGCTGGCTTAGCAACTAAAGAACCATCCAATGCTTTCGGGAAAGCATTTTTATCTTTTGTTATGTTATGGGCTGGCGTTTCTAAATTGCCAGCTGAGCCTTCAGCATCAATTACACCCTTATTGTCGTATTTGCCACTCTTTGAAAATGGCTTCATTGTATTATCCAGACTAGCAGGAATACCCTTGGCTTTTTTGGCGTCTTGGCTATCCTTTTTCTTCGCTTTAGGTTCGGTTTTAATTTTAGCTGCGGGGTCTGGTTTGCTCTTACCTTGATTAACCCTATGCGATGTTGTTACTTCCGGCTTGACAGTTGGTTTGATATTCTCGCTTTGCCCGAGGTCTGGAAAGGCGACTATCAGGAAGCCAATCGTAATGGACATTAACAAGCTGCTTCTCACTTTCAAATTCCCCTTTATAACCTACCTTGAAAAAGCCACTCATAATCGCCGCCTATATATACTCGTTTAACGCATAAGACGACAAAGAATACTACCAGAGATAGCGTATCTAACCATGCAAGAAATGCTGTGTCAAGTGTATTTATATTGCTACGATACAAGACATAAGGAATACCCCCCCCCTCACTCCTTCTTCTCATACCCTTCTCCATAAACTTCTTTCACTCTCTGCGCTGTGGGGCGATAGCCCAGCCCGGCGATCTTGTTGTCCAACTCCGCCAACTCATTCCTGCTCGGGTTATCCTTCACCCGTCGCCACACTTTCGGCGGGCGGGCGCCGGGGAAGTTCCACTGGCACAGCCACTTGGCCACGGAGTTGTTGAAAGATTGAGTCAGCGTGTCCGCGTCGTCCCGGGCCACCTGGGCTCCCACATCCCAATGCACTCGCGACTGCGAGTATGACGACCCGCTCTCCAGCGTCATGGTCTGGGTCAGGATCACCTTGGCGATAGCCTCGTTCATTCTGTCGTACAACGCAGAGTACTCCGCCTGGCCGCCACGGGCCGCTTCGATCAGCTCCACCTGCATCCCCTCCGGCACGATTATCCCCGCGTCGGTGGAGATGGCGCGCAACGCCTCCAGCAGCTTTCGTTTCTCTTCGTCCGTCGCGCCCCGTGGAAACACTCCCTTGGCGGTGGGAGCGCCGTATTTGTCCAGGAACCTCAGCCAGCTTTTCATCCCGCCGCGCTTAAAGAACACCGGCCAGTATAGCCAGTGGGCCAGCCCCAGCCCATATGGGTTATCGCCATGGTCCGCGCCGGTGGAGTAGACCCAGAACTTCCGGTCCGGCATCGGCTTCCCGTTCAGTTTGCTGATGGAGCGCAGCCGTAGCGACCCATCCCTGCCGAACATGAACCGACCCCTGTCGCGCACTTTGATATCGGCCAGCCCCA
>JAOUNV010000050.1 GCA_029880775.1 Nitrospinota bacterium
AGGCAAGGAGGGCGACCCTTCCTCCCAAGCGAGCGCCAATCCCCAAGCTTCGGTCAGTTGCACGTCGTCTGAAACCATGTGTGGGAGCGCCTGCTCCGATCTGCTCACCGACAACAACAACTGCGGCTCCTGTGGGCATTCCTGCCCCAGCTCGGAAGTGTGCGTGGACGGCAATTGCGAATGGGACTGCCCATCCGGCCAGACATCCTGCACTGCCGGGTGTGTGGACACGGACACGAACGCCAACAATTGCGGCGCATGCGGGAACGCTTGCGGCGCTGGCCAGACGTGTGTTGCGGGCGCATGCCAAAGCTCCGGCCCATCGTGCACCGGGGGAACCATTGATTGCGGCGGCTCGTGCGTGAATCCGAAAGCGGACAAGAACAACTGCGGCGCCTGCGGGAACGTCTGCTCCTCCGGTAGTGCGTGTATACAGGGAACTTGCGGGGTTTGCCCGGCTTACAACATCATTTGTAACGGCCAATGCGTAATGCCAGCTGTTAACTTGACTAACTGCGGAGGCTGCGGAAACGTCTGCGGCGCCGGCAAATCATGCGTAAACGGGATATGCAAGAGCCAAGCTCTGCCCTGCCCTGCATACTATATAACTTGTGGCGGAAGGTGTGTATACCCGGCTGCCGACACGAATAACTGCGGAAGTTGCGGAAACTCCTGCGGCGGCAACGCCAAGTATTGCAAGAGCGGAGTTTGCTACTAGGGTGGGCGGATGAGCGTCACTCTGCGGATTTGGGCGCAAAGCCTTACTCTGGCACAGGAAAGCGCCGGATGAGGTAGGCCTTGGCCGTGAAAAGTTGTTAGGCAAGCCGCCGGGAACACTATGCCATGAATTTGGCGAGCGCTTCCCGGCGGTTTTTTTGCTTGGGGTTGGGACAGGTTTTCCTTATAATCATCCTTCGCCATCTTCGTGTGCCCTGGTGGTGGAATTGGTAGACACGCCATCTTGAGGGGGTGGTGGGGCGACCCGTTCCGGTTCGAGTCCGGACCAGGGCACCATATATATATCGCCGTTTTTCCGGGATAGCGGCCGATAACATTTGCGAGGCAGCGCCACGCCTATGTTTATTGGAGGCTTCGTCATGGAAAATAGCACAGTTGTCCCACAACAGCCACTTGCCGAGCCACTCACTTCGGCTCCACCCGTCGCCTCTGCTCCCGCCCAATCCACGATTAAAATTGAAGATACAAAAATATTCGCATTTCCGGTTACAATGGTAGCGTGGCAGAAACGGTTACAAATACCATGGGTTAGTTTCGCAACGTTATGAACCAGTCAATTCTCATCACACAGTGCCTGCAGGAAGATTTTGTAAAGCCCTTTGACGAAGGGGAGCCTTTGCCGAACAAGCTTCATGTGGGGTACAGCGAGGCGAGGCGGCTGATGGGCGAGAATCCGGCCGAGGGACCCGTGGCCCGCATGATGGATTGGGCATACCGGCAGCCGCAGAGCCAATTGAACATCATCCATATTCGAGACTGGCACGACCCCGCCGAAGAGATGCAAAAAAGCCACATGGCCCTCTTCGGCGCCCATTGCCTGGAAGGCAGCCCCGGAGCGAATTTCGCCTTTCCCGAGCCGTCTGATGGATTGGCCACTGTGGTAAATTCACTCACCCTCAACGATTTTCACGGCTCCACTTTGGAG
This sequence comes from Nitrospinota bacterium, assembly GCA_029880775.1. GTDB lineage: Bacteria > Nitrospinota_A > UBA7883 > UBA7883 > UBA7883 > JAOUMU01. Next base: position 1,664 of record JAOUNV010000050.1, read on the forward strand.
GAACGTCTGGCGCCTTTCGTCGGACAGAAAGTCAACGTGGGTGTCATGGGTGTGTGGACCGAGGCTAAGGTCACTTTCCTGGTGTACGAACTGGCCACAAGGTATCCTGAGTTTCGGTTGGCAGTCTGCTCCGCCTTGACCGCCAGCTCATCCACCCTGCGCCACTATATGGCCCTGGATCAGATGGAAAGGCTTCTGGGAGTCACCATCCACCACTCCATAAACCAGTTCATCCACTGTTTGGGTGGTGAAGGCGCCGAGGCCCCCCTGCTCGGCATGGATGCGGATCACCCCAGCATACAGATCGAGGGGAACGGCAGCCTCTCCCCCATTGATGGCCCCCTTGTTAAGTACCTGTTCCGCGATTGCAAGTCTGTCTCCCTCCGGTCTCTCGACGGAGGGTTCTCCGGTAATCTGGTGTTGGCCGCCCAAAGCGTGGACGCCATGGGCCATCAGCAGGCGCCCCATGTGGTGAAGATCGGCCCTCGCGACCAGATCGGTATGGAACGTAGCGCGTTTGAGCGAATCGAAAGTGTGCTGGGTAACCACGCCCCTTCCATAACAGAGTTTGCCGACCACGAGAAACGGGGAGCCCTGAAATACCGCTACGCCTCCATGGGGGATGGGCCTGTCACAAGCTTCCAGAAGATGTATATGGACGAGGAAGTGGAGATGGAGGAGATAGAAAAGGCCCTTACTGATGTGTTCAAACACCAGCTCGGAAGGCTCTACGCCGCCGCGACCGTGGAAAAATGCTCTTTGTTGGAATACTACATGTTCAGCCGGGGACGAGCCTTTTCCCTGCGCAAGACCCTGGAAGAGATTACCCCGCCAGATTTTTTGCCGGAGAAAAAACATGAAACCGAGGCCCAGGCGGAAAACCTTTTGAAATTCTACGAGGAAATTGTCCCACGAGTGCGCGGCAGCGTCTATGACGAGGTTTACTTTTCCTATGTGCATGGAGACCTGAACGGGGCAAACATTGTCCTGGACTCGAAAAAGAACGTGTGGATCATAGATTTTTTCCACGCCCACAGGGGCCATTGCCTGAAGGATCTTATAAAGCTGGAAAATGATCTTCTGTACATCTTCACCCCGGTGAACAATTCAGAGGAGTTCGCCGAAGCCATGCTCATCTCCAACGCGCTGCTGGAGCATAAGGATTTGTCCACGCCTCTGCCCCACTGGGTTCCTGTGGGAGTGAAGAGCCCACAGTTCCGCCGGGCATACCACGCGGTCCGCTTCATCCGCTCTTTCTATCCCGATCTGGTGAAGGAGAGGACCAGCCCACTACAGCTTTATATCGGTCAGCTTCGGTATGCCGCCCATAACCTCTGCTTCGAGGAATCCACCGCCCTGCAAAAAAGATGGGCGCTCTACACCTCATCCAAGCTGGCGTCGAAAATCACCGAAACCTTGTTGGTGGATGACCGACTGGCTTAACGTAATCACATCAGGGGGAAAACGATGTCGATTCGCGGCAGGTCTCGCAAAGTATCTGATCGCAAGTTCAGCCGTCGGATGTATGACAAAACTTCAGAATATATCGGCGACAAGCGATAAGTCTCGACTGATGGCGTCTATACGCCGGGGCAAAAAAAATCGGCTGGACCATGTGCCCAGCCGATAAACCGCAAATTTTTCGAAAAACCTCTTCCCCACGGCATTCCCGCGCGGTCAAGGTTGTTTTTGAATCGCTACCTTTTCTTTTTCTTGGCTGCCGGTTTTTTCTTAGCCACCGGTTTTTTCTTAGCCGCCGGTTTTTTCTTGGCTGCCGGGTTTTTCTTAGCCGCCGGTTTTTTCTTAGCCACCGGTTTTTTCTTGGCCGCCGGTTTTTTCTTGGCCGCCGTTTTTTTCTTGGCGACCGTTTTTTTCTTAGCCACCGGTTTTTTCTTGGCGGCCGGTTTCTTCTTAGCGGTTTTCTTAACAGCCATTGTTTTCTCCTCTAATGGTTTTGATTTCTTCGAGGGTTTCGACAACTTCACTTCCAAAAACCTAATATCCCATGCAGAGAACACAGGATACATCTCGATCAAACGTGTTATATCATCAGCGGTTTTGCTGTCAGTCTCCAAGACCAACTTCCCGCCGTAACCCATTTCCGGCCCCTCATTACCGGGGTCAAGCCTAGCTCCAGCGATACTTTTGTGAAACTCCCACAGGTCGATCCCAGCATACTTGGCGTATAAAATAAACTCGCTAAGATGCTCTCTAAGATCCCTGTCCGCGTATCGGGGATTCTTCAGCTCCAGACGTTTTTGTTTTCTCTTACCCAACGATTATTCCGTTGATAGTCAGTCTTCAATAGAATGAAATTAAACTAACTGGCTTCGAATATCCTTAAGTACAAACTCCGTTTTCCTAAGTTATCTTATATTGTAGTGATATTTACATCTAATTACAACTAATTTTTTAAAACATGCTTCGAATTATTTTCGTGGTCTTTTTTCCTGCCTTCCTTTCAGGGCTGAGTTGACAATAGAAAGCAATATAGACGAATACTTCTCTTTTGAAATCAATATGCTACCCTCAGGCATATATTTCATGTTTCCTCATTGCCACCACACCCATACCAAGAATAACTTTATATAGCAGAGTTCGCACTCTTGCCTCAAATATCAAACCCTACCGATTTACTTTTGGTATTCCCAGCTTCTTCTAATTTCGAAAATCGCTTTCCCCCAAGCGCCGATGGCCGTGGCGCCTCTTGCGACCATGCTGAGTCTTGATCGCTCGTGTATAATAAAACGCCTGCGAGGCAAAGAACGGGTCGTTTCTTTTCGGCCATGTTTTTGATTATTGCGAGCCCATATTTTCAACTCTAACGGCTGGAGGCTGGATGAAACCTGACCCGCAGTTTAATGCGCCACAGGATAAGCCTGACGAAAAGGTCAACGGCAGAACCCGTCTCATCGCCACTGGCGGCAGAAAGCGCATTGTATGAGCATAAGCCCGATACTGCAGCAGATCATCGATAATAAAAAAATCCTGGTGCGACACGCGAAGAATATTTTCCCCTTGTCCGCGCTGCTGGAGGCCGCTGGGCAGAAGGCGGCCTCGCATCGTCCATTCGCCCAATCTCTCGGCGGCGCCCCTGGCAAGTTCAAGATCATCGCGGAGATCAAGCGCTCGTCGCCATCCCACTGTTTTGTTCCCACCGGGTTCGATCCGGTGGCGATCGCCAAAAGCTATCAGGGCGCGGGCGCAGCGTGCCTTTCTGTGTTGACGGAAGAGCGCTTCTTCCTTGGATCACCGCTCTATATCCCGATGGTGAAGGATGCGGTCTCCATCCCGGTGCTGCGCAAGGATTTTGTGGTGGACCCATGGCAGGTGGCGGAGGCGGCGGCTCTGGGCGCGGACGCGGTGTTGCTGATGGCTGTCCTGTTCCAGGAGTCGGAGCAGATGGCGCCATATTTTGAGATGGCCGCGAAAGTGGGGATAGAGCTTTTGGTGGAGGTTCACACCCCGGCGGAGTGGGAGATGGCGCAAATTTTTCACCCGCCGTTGGTGGGGATAAACAATCGCGATTTCCGCTCCCCAAAGCTGGACCTGGATATAGAGAGCACCGTGCGGCTGGCGCCGTTGATTCCAGATTACGTCACGCTGATCAGCGAAAGCGGGCTATCCGGCCAGGGGCAGCTGGGTCGGCTGGCAAGCCTGGGAGTGGATGGGTTCCTGATCGGCTCCGCTTTTATGAAGACCGAAGACCCCGGCGCCGCGCTGGGGGAGCTGATAGAGTAGGCAACCCGGCGATGACCTTGTTTGTCTCCATGCTGACGTGGACCACCTGCCCGATCAACCGCGCGGTGAACTTCATCTTCTCCCGTGGCAAATTCACTTAGACCTTTTTTCCTATCGGCACATTGCGCTTCGTTATTAAAGCTATTCCCTTTCATGCCTATCATGGCAATGTACGCACTGATAAGGGGGGGGACAATTTTACAAGTTTACATGGCATGCCCAGCGGCAAGCCTTTACTCAACTAATTCCCTTTTCCTGAAAAAAACTGACGTATTGCTGGTCGATTTTGCCGATATGCTCCAGGATCCAGTCGATCAAAACCAGTTGCATATTTTCCACGGAGTCTGGACGGCCCGCATCCATATCAGAGTAGAGCTCCTGGGTTTTTTCCATCATCTTCCCATGCTCTTTCACATGGTCCTCATAGCCGGGATAGCCGAGGGAGCGCATCAGCTCTTCCTCTTCGCGGAAATGGTTTGTGACGTATGTTAATAGCCCATCTATCGCCTGGCACACGGCGTCACCGCCCTTGTCCGCGTCCTGGGCCAGCTGTTCGAGTATCCGGAAAAAGTTTTTGTGCTGAGCGTCGAACTTTTCGATTCCCACGCTATAACTCTCATCCCACCTGAGCATCCGCCTAGGCTCCTCTGCTAAAATGGAATGAATTATAACATATATCAAGCCCAGGTTCGACCATCTAAATCGCTCCCAAAGCAGCGTCCAAGGCCAGCTTCAGTTTCCACCGCTCCGCTGATGTCTCCGCCAAAAGCATACGGGCCTTCTCTTCGTTGTCCCGGCTCAATTGGACCAACGCGAAATCGCCCTTCCCTTTGGAGTAGATCCTCGCCTCCTCTGTGGCCCGCACGGTGGCCGCCGCCACATGCTCCCGGCTCACAGCAAGGGCCTTGTCTGTCTCCTTTATCCGAGTAATTATATCCACCACTTGGGCGGATACGTCCAGCCGGGCGGCCCGGATATCCTCTTCCACCCGCATTCTTTGGAGCCGGTTTTTCTTCACCTCCTGCGTAGCGGAATTGTTTCCTATGGGGTAAACGAACTTCAGCGAGGCGTTCCACTCCTGTTTGTCCATCCCCAGCGACTGGGAGTAATCTGGATCCTCGCCTTTCAGCCCGGCACCCAGGTTCAATGTCAGTTGGGGGTCGGACTTGTCGGCCAGTCCCTCTCCCACGGTCGCCAGTTGTTTCTTTTGGGCAGACAAGGCGCGCACAACCCCAGACTGGCCAATGGCCCGCTTTTTCGCTTTTTCTGCGGAAAGGATGGCGCTGGTTTCATATAGGCGCAATTCGGCGGATTCGCGGTTCATCTTCTGGCTTTTGGCCAGCTCGGCCAGCCGGGCCCGAAGCGATTTCATGGCCGCTTCCGCCAGGGCCAGGTTCCGCCGGGCGGACATCACCGCATCCTCCGCCCGGGCCGCGTCCAGCGCCGCGTTTTGGGGCGCCATTCTTCCCGATTTGGCTTTGTCTCCAACACGTCCCATGGCCTCCTGCTCCGCCTTCACCCGCTCTCCGGCGATTTTCACCCGCTCCTGCGCCAGAGCCCAGTCCACAAAACTTTCGGCCATTTGGAGTAGGAAATCCTTCTGGTTCTCATAAGCCTTCGCCTGGCTCCCCTCCACTTGATACTCCGCCGCGTCATACCGCACCCTGTCCTGCGCTCCGCCCCGGTTTTGCAGCAACGGCTGGCTTATGTTCACTCCCACCCCAGTCTGGTATTGCGCTTCGGTGCTCAGGCCAGGATTTTGGGCGGCTCCACCGCCCGGAGGCTTATTTTGTGGCCCGGTTAACTGTTGGCCCCAGGTCTGATCCACATATTGAGTATCCGCGGTGAACCGGATCCGGGTTCCGGTGGCCCAGATGGTCTTTTCCAAAGACATCCGGGTTCCGTAGATGGTGGCGGTCTCCGGCTGACCCGGCTGGGCGAGGTTGGATTCGGTATGACGCGCATTCGGCGTTATCCGCAAGATCCAGTCTTTGTCACCTGCCAGCCGTTGTCTTTCCGTCGCCTCCACCTGCGGGCCGATCGCCTCTCTCTTCATATATGGATGGGAACTTTTTATTCGGGAGATAAATTGTTCCAGCGTTGTGGCCATGGCGCCGGAACCTGATAGCAGGAGCATGGCTGCAGCCATGAACCATGGGAGGGGCCGGACAAGCCTCTTGGAGCGCCAAAGGGTGGTGGTGGGAAACGTCATATTAGCAATCCTCTATAACTCAAATTAAATTTGCGGATTCACCAAAACCGGGAATGCGCTACATACCTTTGACACATCGGAGGGCAAAAAAGTTCCAGCGCCGACACCCTAAATCAAACAGAAGCCGGGGTAGTGAGCAAAAGCAGGGTAGGGAACTTCGGTGTCATTCTGAACGGAGCGGGCGCGAAGTGAAAAATCTCGCCGCGCCACCCCGCTGGCGGGTGACCATTGAATGAGATTCTTCGGCTGCGCCTCAGAATGACTACCAGTGGAGCCCTCCTTTGATTGGAAAGGGGCCATCACCCCTCGCGCCAGCGCAATCGCCCCCCCTCCCCCCACCCATAACCTATCCTCTATACCTCCACAACAATAAACAATTTGTAAATCTGCCCCTAATTCTCTAACATTCATTAGTAAACAAAATCTAAAGGGGAACCGATGACCGCCGAGAAAACCGCCAAGCCAGGCCCTCAGGGCGCCCAGCAAGGCCCTCAGGGCGCCCAGCAAGGCGCCACAGAGGTGAAGACCACCACCTGTTACATGTGCGCATGCAGGTGCGGCATAAAGGTCACCATAGAAAACGGCCAGGTCCGTTTCATCCAGGGTAACCCGGACCACCCCACAAACCAGGGGGTCATCTGCGCCAAGGGTTCCTCTGGCGCCATGAAGCAGAACAGCCCCGCCCGCATCTTCTCCCCCTTGTTGCGCAAGGAAGGGTCGGAGCGTGGCGCTGGCGAGTTCGAGCAGATCTCCTGGGATCAGGCGTATGACATCCTGACAGAGCGGCTGAAAAAAATCCGGAATGAAGACCCGAAGAAGCTGGCCTTCTTCACCGGGCGCGACCAGATGCAGGCGCTGACCAGTTATTTCACCAAGCAGTTCGGTTCGCCAAACTACGCGGCCCACGGCGGCTTCTGTTCCGTGAACATGGCCACGGGGATGATCTATTCCATCGGCGGCTCCTGCTGGGAGTTCGGCTCGCCAGATTGGGACCGGGCCAAGTACGCGGTCATCTTTGGCGTGGCGGAGGATCACGATTCAAACCCGATGAAGCTTGGCATCAGCAAGTTCAAGGAGCGCGGCG
>JAOUNV010000051.1 GCA_029880775.1 Nitrospinota bacterium
TGTTGAAATGCCACCTGCCAGACACTGTCCATTTCCCCATCCGGTATGCCGCCAGCATGTTTATGGTCAATGGTTGGTCCCTAGAGTAGTTGAACACCTCTCCCGTCAGCTCGTTCTTCCGGTCCGAATGGCTATAGGTAACCGCCAGCCACCCGTGCAAGCTGGTTTCGGCAGAGGCGTTCCTGCGCAACAGAACCTCGAAACCGTATGCCGCGCCGGTTCCTCCGTTGGCATAGTTCAGTTCCGCATGAGGGACTATCAAGTCCTCAAACGTTTTATGATACAGCTCCACCTGCGCGTCCCAGGCGCCTTGATACAGCTTCTTTTTCGCGCCCACGGTGAAATGCTCTGATTTCTCGAATTTCAGATTGCGATTGCCGAAGACATCCACCACGAATTGGCCGGGAGGAAACTGAACATATTCACCCCAACCGGCAGTGAGCAGCAGAGTTTTGGATGGCCTTACCTCCATCGAGGCCCGCGGCATGGTGTAGGATTCCTTCAGATAACTATCCTCCATCCAGCGCGCGCCCAGCACCAGGGTAACTGATTCAGCCAAACGCCATCGATCCTTGGCGAACACCGCCGAGCCATTACCTATGAAAGAAGTCTTCAGCTTCTTGGTATCCTGGCTGGTGATATCCTTATCCGGCTCGAACTCGTTGGGCGCCCAGGCCTTTCCCTCGAAAAAAAGGTTGATCTCCGAAGTCTCCTTTTCAGCGCCCAGAGTCAGAGCATGGTTCTGGCTCGCCTTGATCGATAATATTTCCCTGGCGGCGCTGGTGGTGAAATCGTTGTCGCCGGAGATCGCCTGGCCCACAATCACTTTTTGGTCGGTGCTTCTGCGAAAAACGGTAATAACGTTCTTTACGTTTTCGGAAAAAGCCGTTTCCAGGTTCATCCCCTGCATGTTGGACAGCTGGTCCATATCAAAATCACCCACCAGGGCCGGCTCCTGCTTTGCCGCGGCAGACTCGTCGGTCATCTCCATTATCATTTTGTCCTGGGTTCCATGGGCGAACAGAGAAAACTTGCTGCGAGAGCTAATCTTCCACACATATTTGGCCAGGTAATCGTAATACCAGGGGAACTGGATCACTTTCACCCCCACGTCCAGTTCCTTGACGAAGGGGCCCACCAGCAGGTCTATATAGCTGCGTCTTCCCGTTACCACCAAGGAATGTCCTTCGGCCAGCGGCCCTTCCAGCAGAAGCTCCGCCTCCAGGAAGCTGACGCTGGCCGTCACATGTAGCCGATCAGTTTTCGGGTCACGCAGGGTGATGTCGATAACTCCACCCAGGGCTTCCTTAAATTCCGGACCGGGAGAGGAGAGGTACAGGTTGAAATCCTCCACCAGATCGGCGTGGAAAACGCTGACGAATCCATAGTGGAAGAGGTTGTTGGTCTGCATGTTATCCACGTAGAAGACATTATCGTCCGGGTCCGAGCCCCTGATGGCGGGGTATGCCATGAACCCGGAGCCGGTGGTGAGCCCAGGAAGGTTCGATATCCCCCGCAACGGATCGCCCATGGAGCCTGGCATCTTTTTCATCTCATTGCCGGAGACCACCCTTTTGCCCACCTGGTCCAGGTTCTTCTCCGCCGTCACCACGATCTCGGAAAACCTTTCCACCGGCGGAAGGTACAGCCTGCCCGTGACCATGGGCTTTTCGCTGGAAACAATCACCTTCAGCGGCGCGCCTCCGGCGAACCCTATCATGGACGCCGATATTTCGTATTCACCCTCTTCCGGCAGGGGAAGCTCGAAATCACCGGTGACGCTGGTGGTAGTAGTTTCAATATCGTCTCTGCCCATAACGTATACTGTGGCTCCCCCCAGCGGGATACGCTCCCCCATGACAAACACCTTTCCACGAGCCAGGTAGCCCCCTTCGGCCATGGCCGAGCCGGGATTCGAAAACATCGCTGGCGCCATTGCTAACAAAACGGTGACAAGCAACCTGAAGTAGCGTAGTGAGATCATGTCATGCTCCTAACTTAATCTTGATACATTCGTCGTTTGGTCAGCGCTAAAAGGACGCTTCCACACCAAATGCGGCAATGGGCGGGACACCGGCCGCTGGCTCACGTTCTGTATAATCATCATTGTACGTATAGCCGGTCACGTTATCCCTGGCGTAGAGGTTCTGCGCCTCGAAAAATATCGAAAGCTTCCAATTATTGTACCTTATAGTCCTGTCCGCCCGGATATCCAGTTGGTGGGAATCAGGCAGGCGTTCGTCCCCGATCTCCCCATATATGGGGATGTGCCTTCCCGTTTCGTCCTGGTATGCGCCCACCACCGGAGTGAAAGGGCTACCACTGTTGAAATGCCACCTGCCGGAAATAGTCCAGTTTGTCAGCCGGTAAGACGCCACCGCGTTTATCACCAGGGGCTGATCGTGGGAAAACTGGAAGGTCTCCCCCGTCAGCTCGTTCTCACGATTCGATTTTGAGTAGGTTACCGCCAGCCAGCCGAACAGGCCCGATTCCAGCGAGGCGTTCTTGCGTAGCAACACCTCGAATCCCCGGGCTTCTCCAGATCCGGCGTTTACGTAATTCGTCTCCTTGTGTGGCACAACCAGGTTCTCAAAGGTCTTGTGGTACACCTCCACCTGAGCGTCCCATGCCCCCCCATACAGCGACTTTTTGACACCAATGGTGTAATGATCAGATTTTTCAAATTTCAAGTTCGGGTTACCGAATACGTCCACCACATACGCGACCTGGGGAAACTGGGCATACTTGCCCCATCCGGCTGTGATCAAAAGGCCCTCTGATGGTTTGATCTCCAAGGAGGCCCGAGGCAGGGTATACGATTCCTCCAGATAATCCTCCGCGACCCATCGAGCGCCGAACACCAGGGTGAGTGGGTCCATGACCTTCCAACGGTCCTTCATGAACGCCGCAGTGGAGGTCCCCTTGAAGATTGTTTCCAGCTTCTTTTTCTCCGCGCTGGTTATGTCCTTCTGCGGTTCGAATTCGTTGGGCGCCCAAGTTTTCCCCTCAAACAGGATGTTGAGATCGGAGTTTTCCACTTCCCCCCCCAGGGTGAATAAATGGCTGGCGCCAGCCTTGATGGTCAAAAGCTCCCTGGCGGTGCTTACGGTGTCCTTGCTGTCTGCGAAAATGGCCTGGGCCACCGCCACATTCCGGGTAAAGTCCCTCCTGGAAAGGGTGAAGCTGTTCTTAATGCTCTTTGAAAATGCGGTCTCCAGGCTCATACCCTGCATGTTGAATATAAAATCCATAGCAGTGTCGCCCACCAGATCGGGCTCTTTTTTGGCCACGTCAGACTCATCGGTCATTTCCATTTTCATCCCGTCCTGGGTCCCGTGGGAAAACAGCGTGAACTTGCTCCGGGGGCTTATCTTCCACACATATTTCCCCAGGTAATCGTAATACCAGGGGAACTGCACCACTTTCACTCCCTTGTCCAGCTCTTCTATTAACGGACCCACCAGCAAGTCGATATAGCTACGCCGACCGGTGACTACCAAAGAATGACCCTCAGCGATCGGCCCCTCCACCAAAAGCTCAGCTTCCAGGAAGCTGACGCTGGCTTTCACATGAAGCCGGTCGGTTTTTGGGTCGCGCAGGGTTATATCTATCACTCCACCCAAAACCTCCTTGAATTCGGGCCCAGGGCTGGAAAGATACAGGTTAAAATTCTCCACCAGATCGGCATGGAACACGCTGACGAACCCGTAGTGGAAAAGGTTGTTGGTCGGCATGTTGTCCACATAGAATATGTTGTTTGTGGGATCAGAGCCCCTGATGGCCGGAAAGCCGGTAAATCCCGAGCTGGTGGATAATCCTGGTAGGTTCGATATGGCCCTTAGAGGGTCACCCATAGAGCCCGGCGTCTTGCGCATCTCCTGCCCCGTGACCACTCGTTTTCCCACCTGGTCCTGGTTCTTCTCCGCCGTCACCACGATCTCGGAAAACCTCTCCACCGGCGGCAGATAGAGCCTGCCTGTGGCCATAGGCTTTTCGCTGGTAACGATCACCTTCAGGCGCTCCCCCTCGGCGAACCCTACCATGGAGGCGGAAACCATGTATTCCCCCTCTTCTGGCAGAGCAAGCTCGAAATCACCGGTGGCGTTGGTGGTAGTAGTCTCAATATCGTCTCTGCCCATAACGTATACTGTGGCTCCCCCCAGCGGGATACGCTCGCCCTTCACCATCGCCTTGCCGCGCACGGCGTATAATCCTTCGGCCTGGCATACCTCGGGACGAGCGGTAATGCCCATCACAAGAGCGCCGAACAGGATTATTGTTTTTAACGCCACGTCTCTGGTCACCAGCATTTGGATCTCCTATCTCAGTTTGAATACAAAGGGGATCTGAACCCGCACGGCCACTGGCCGCTGGCCCATATATCCCGGGGCGAACATCGAATCCTCCAGGGCTTGTTTTACCGCATCATCGAAAGCCTCCCCTCCGCTTTCCACGATGCGCAGGGAGTTTATTTTGCCCTCATTGTCGAGCAATAACTCCACCACCACCCTGGCCTCTCTTCCGGTGAAGCGCTCTTTTTCCGGATATACCGGCTCGGCCTTGCGCACAAACGCAGGCAGCCTGCTCAACTTGTGACTGGGTATATACACAGGCTCCGGCGGCTGAGATGGCATTGGTGGCTGTTCCGGCTCCGGCTCCATATCCTCATCAAGCCCGATGGTCTTCGGCTCCGGCAGAGGCTCCAAGAGTTCGTCTATATCGGGCGGAGGAGGCTGGTCCGGCAACACCTTGGGCTCTATTTTCTTGACCAGCCGCGGTTTCGGCTTTGGCGGCAGAGGGGGAGGAGGCTCCGGCGGCGGCGGAGTGGCTTCCAGAACCAAAAGCTTCACGCTCACAAGCTCCGGCGGCTCCGGGACTGAAGCGCGGCTGATAAGATACGCCACCATCAGAAATAGCATCGCATTGAGGGCGACCGCAGCCGTCGACGCGGCCGACCATCGCTGGGTTCTCGTCATTTTTCGTATTCGGCCCTGGTGGCGATGGAGACGTTTTTCGCCCCTGCCATGCGCGCCTTGTCCAGGAAAAGCACCAGCCTGCCGGAGACAGAGGTTTTGTCCGGCTCCACAATCACGGCGATATCCGGCTTTGCGGATACAGCGGCTGCGATTATAGACTCCGCTTCTTCATAGGACAGCTCCCTCTCCGAATGATACAACGCGCCATTTTTGTCTATGGCGAACAACAGGTGATGGCGGGGCAGAGCCTTTGCCGTATCCGCATCCGGCTTTTCCACCTTCACCCCCACATTGTCCGGGAAAACAGTGGCCACCATGAAAAATATAAGCAGCAGGAACACCATGTCGATAAGAGGCGCCATGGCGATTTCCGGTTTCTTTCTGGGCCTGGGCTTATAGAACATGGATTACCCTTTTATAATGTGGAGGTCAGGATGAAGGTATGACTTGGATAAGATGTGTGGAAAATGTATCCATTTTTCTGGTGATAAGCTCCGCCTGGTCTGTAAGCATCTGGTGTATGTACAGAAGTGGGATAGAGGTTATCAGCCCCGCCTCGGTGGTGAGCAGAGCTTGGGATATACCGTCGGCCAGGATTTTCGGATCTCCCGTGCCATAGACGGCGATGGCGTTGAACGCCACTATCATTCCCACCACAGTCCCCAATAGCCCCACCATAGGCAATAGCGAGCCGATGACGGCCACGGCCCCCAGACGGCGCAAAATGTAAAGCTCCTCGGTGGAAAAGCGAACACGCACTTTTTCCAGCATCCCCTCCCGACCGAGCATCCGGCTCTCCCAGGCCACCCATGCGATACGCCCCATGGGAAAGGCCTTGTCCATCTTTTCCATGGCCTTGTCGTCAATCTCGGTCACGTCGTAAATCATGGTCAACAGCTCATCCATCCGGCTCGCAATGGATCGATACTTGAGCCAGCGCTCGAAAACAAGTATCCCGCCGTAGATCGACGCAGCCAGGATGACATACTGCACCGGGCCACCTTTCTGAAAAAGATCCCTCAAATGTTCTATCAAGCTTTCCATCGTCCCCGATAATCTCCTAGATCATCCGCCAGCGCATTCACGGCGAAAGCGAACGTTTGTTCTATATGACGGCCAGTATACCATTTACTTAGATGATGTCAACCTTGTAGATAGTGTCAACAAACCAGAAATCTTGCGTCGATTCTGAAGAGCTGTTCTTTCTATACGCCCTTCGATTCAAGGAATGGCACGTATTTGCGGTCGGTCTGATTTATATGGTTGGTAAGCCAGTTCACCAAAAACCCCATTAGCTCCATGGTTATGACGCTTTTCCCTGCGTCATGGTTGTTCTTGAACTCGCGGACCTGGGCCAAAAGATCGTTATGCTCGCTCAAGTGGAACTCATACTCCGAATAGTTGTTTTCCAACAAGACCCTTTCTTCATCAGAGAAGTGGGTGACGGTATAGTGCAAAAGATCGTCCAGCACCTTGGCCACCATGGCCCGGCTGTTTCCCTCCCGCACACTTTTCTCCAGTTTGTTTATCAGGTCAAACAGCTTCTTATGCTGCTCGTCAATGGCCTTGATTCCTAAAGTGTATTTTCCGTCCCATTCAACTGGCATGGCGATCCTTCACGCTTGGCGGCTGGCGCAATACGGGGCTCCTGGCGATCCCCCGCGTCATATTACAGTTCCCGGGGGTATTTCTGTGTTTTTGGGAATAACCACCACCCCTTCCCGGATATAGTAGCCCTCCCCGTCTTTTTCCATGGCGCCATCCTTGTTGATAATTTTGGCGCCTCGGCCAATCCGCACGTTCTTGTCCAGAATGGCTCTCTTTATCACAACATCGGAACAGACACCAGGAGCGCTGGAGTGATCTGGTGTCCCATATCGCTCGGAGGAATCCGCCCCCATCACTATCGCCTGCTCTATTAACGCGTTCTTCCCGATAGTGGATCTTATGCCGATCACTGAATTTCGTATCTCCGTGCCTTCGTCTACCAAGCATCCATCGCTGATCACCGACTCGGATATCCGCGCGCCCATGAACCGGGAGGCGGCCAGAAATCGCTGTTTGGTATATATTCTTTCCTGCTCTCCGCCGAAAAAGTCGAAAACCGGCTCCTTGGCGCCCAGCAGTATGTTCGCCTCGAAAAACCCGCCGATGGTCCCTATATCCTCCCAGTACCCGGAGAATTTGTGGGCCACCGCCTTATACTTTCCCAAGGCGTCGGGGATAATGTCCTTGCCGAAATCCACCTTGCTTTTATCCGCCAGCGCATCCAGCAACACCTCGGTCTCAAATACATATATCCCCATACTGGCCAGCCAGTTCTTATCTTCGCCCTCCGCGTCCGGCGAATCTGGATCCCCCTCAACACGAAACCTCTCCACCACATCCGGGTCCTTCGGCTTTTCCACGAAATCGGTTATGCGCATCTGCTCATCCGCGTTCATGATCCCGAATCCTTCCACTTTGTCCCGAGTCACCGGCAAGACGGAGATGGTGATGTCCGCGTTCCGAGTTAGATGTGTGCGCAAAAGATCCTGGTAATTCATCTTGTAAAGCTGGTCGCCACTCAGGATAACCACCCTCTTGTATCTTTGCGCGTTCATCAACGCCAGACATTTGCGCACCGCGTCCGCCGTCCCCTGGAACCAGTCCTCCATCCCGGAGTCGGTCTGGGAAGCGGCGAGTACGCTGACAAATCCGCTGGAGAAGACATCCATGTTATATGCCCTGGCGATATGCTGGTTCAGCGACGCGCTCTGGAACTGGGAGACTATGTATATGTTGCGAAGCCCACTGTTTATGCAGTTGCTGATGGGAATGTCGATAAGGCGGTATTTGCCCCCCAAAGGCACGGCGGGCTTGCATCTTTCTTTGGTCAGAGGATAAAGGCGCGACCCACGGCCTCCACCCAGGACGATGGCCAGGTTTCCTGTGATCACCATTCCCCCCATTGCTCTATTCCCATACTATAAGTTTCGGTTTCCTAACAAGGACATTATACTCCCTTGCGGCGCCCGTCAAACATTCCACGCACAAACAAGACACGGAGATCAAGAGCCTAATAGTTTGGTTAACCGCTCTAAAAATGAATCCGCGTCTACAAACCCCACGAACCTTAAATCCGCTATCTCCTTTCCGTCGGAATCGAGAAACACCACGGTGGGCACACCTTGCACTTCATACTTTTTCTTCAGCTCCTCCGCTTCCAGGTTTCCGGCAACGGTAAGGTCCACCTTCAATGGGCGCAGTTTATCGCTTATCTCAACCACCCGTCCGTCGGAGAAGGTGTAGTGCTCCAGCTCTTTGCATGGAATGCACCAGTCCGCGGTGAAATCCATCACCACCGCCGCCTCGTCCGCCTTCGCCTTTGCCAGCGAATGGAAGGTGGCGTTTTCCCATTTTATTCCAGGCCCGGAAGGAGCGCTGGAGGATACCCACACGAACACCCCCATGGCGACCACAGCCAAACCTACCGTCGATTGCGCCGCCTTGAACCTGCCACTGGCGCCTGCGACCCTGGAGAATAATCCCAAGTATATCCCCGACAAAACCATGAACGCCGCTATGATTGGTATGTAAGCTGTCTTAGGGATCAGAGGCTGCATGAAATATAACGCCATCCCCAGAAGCACGAAGCCGAAGACTTTCTTCACCCACACCATCCACATCCCGGAGCGGGGAAGCAT
>JAOUNV010000331.1 GCA_029880775.1 Nitrospinota bacterium
GGTAAAGAGCGAATGGCGGATCACCGAGACGATGGTGAACCTGAACTACCGGCCAAACAGAAGGGGCAAGGTGAACCTGACCTACAGCGAGTACCGCTCCATACAGCTGTTCGAATCTATGGACTATGACGCCAGCTACGACATGCAAAGGGCCACCAGAGTTTCGGGAAATCTATTTTTCCTGCACAGCTCCATGCTCTACGCCCGGCTCGACGCCAGAATGCGCGACTTCGACAGCGGCACGGCGGCCATGTTCATTGGTGGCTTCAGGCAAGACGATATGCTTGGGATGCTTAACCTGGATATATCCTTTAGTAGCATAAGCTATTTCAAGACGACTTCGGACAGGATCAATTTTATTTTGGGCGCAGACTTTTTGCGGGATCTGAGCGGCGAGATCGAGATAACATCCATCAACAGCACGCAGGAAGGGGAAAACAACGCCATGTCCCAGTTCGTCTTCGGCGCCACAGTGGACTGGCGATGGAAGGATCTGTTTGTGTCGGGTATGCTCCAGTTTTCCAACGAAAAGTTCCTGGATGTGGACGCCGTCTATCTGAACAAGGCTTCCGACCATTTCGCTACCACTTCCTATTACCTGAATATGGGATATAAATTCTGATATGAGGGCCACACCCCTTCGCCAGGACACCTGACATGGAACTGTATAGGGCATACACCGTCAGGGAGAACTATCAGGATCGCGACTCCGTGGTGGTGGATTGGTTCTGCGAGAATCGCGAAGCGCCAGTCGCGGCCCTGGAGCTGATGGTGGGGAACCTGGCGGAGCTTTCCGCCGAAGAGAAGGCCGAGGCGCAAGCGCGGCTGAACCAGCTTTTAACCTCTGGCGAAACCGACGAACTGGCCCTCTACATCAGGGCTGCCACCGGGTTTGAGGTGAAGCGGACAAAAATAGACCTCCCATTGCCGGACGGAAGAAAGGCTCCCGATTTCTCTGGTAAGTCCGTTGGCGTGGCGGGGGAATATTTCCATCTTCATGAAGATGGCGAATATAACCTGTCCGTCCCCATCACAGGGTTTGTAGATCTTTCCGAACCGCCCAACACTATTTCGATGGTGTAAGCGCTCTTCTATTGTATGACCGGGTTCAGGGTCACCACATATCTTTGGGTGTCGGAGACATCCTCCTGGGGATAAGACGCCGTGCTCCAGAACATGAAGTTGGGGCCGTCCAGGGCGGCGCATTCGTCGGAGCTGACCATCCCGTCATTATTGGTGTCCCAGACGTTGACATCACATTCCGGAGTATCGGCCAGGGGGTCGAAAGCGTCGCCATATCTTTCTGTGGTGTGCAGCAACCCCAGGTAAT
The DNA here is from genome assembly GCA_029880775.1 of Nitrospinota bacterium. GTDB lineage: Bacteria > Nitrospinota_A > UBA7883 > UBA7883 > UBA7883 > JAOUMU01. Next base: position 1,331 of record JAOUNV010000331.1, read on the forward strand.
GGCCCACTTCATGAGCCATGGTGGTCGCCACCGTGTTGATGTTTTTCCCCTGCAGGCCGGTGATCCCTCCAAAAGTGTTAATCGCCACGCCAGAATTGGCGGAGCCTTGGACCAACTGCGGGCCTGGGGTCCCCCCGGCGATACCCAGAATCCCCTGAAAGCCGAAAGATTCGACAAAGAATATGTTAATACGATCCTTCTTGTAATCGGCGGACATCATGAAGAGGGCGTCCATGGCGTCCGGTTGTCCGTTATTGTCAAAATCTATATCCACATCCACATGCGTATGTTTTTTCGCTTCGTCGGAGCTCAGATATATAACCTCCACCTCCCCAACCGAAAGGCTCATCAAGCCGAGGGATGTCTGGAAACGGGCCAGAACTTGGTTCAGAATCGGCTGCGCCTGAGAGGCGACATCCGCAGACGCTATTATAAAAAGGTTCAGGTCCAGCCGGGAGCCGGGGGCGGGCTTGACATCCGCGTAGATCCCCACTTCTTTGGGTTCCGGCTCTCTGCTGCGGGTGTGCCTTATCCAGAAGGTCCACTCCCCAGGCGGAAAACCGTAGTCTCCGCCATGGGGAATGGTCATCTCCACAGCGCTTTGCCCGTAACCGTTGGCGAAGTTGCGACCGATCAGGTCATTATTCCCGCCATCGATGAGGCTTTCTCCGGTGGGGCCCACAACCTTCACGATATCCATGTCGGAGGCGTTCGCTCCATCCGCCATGATGGTAAGCGACACCGATCCGGCTGGAACCTGGACGGAGTATGGGCCCGCTATCTGGCCAGGGGTCATGAATTCAACGGCCATGGCGTCCGGGTGACGGGGTGGCGGTTTCCCCTTTTCCTTGTCGCACGAAATTATCATGGCCGCCAGAGCGAGAAATAAGGTTACTCCACCCTTTCCCACAGGCCGTCTTCCCGGATTCCGGTTACTTCAGCGAGGCCAGAGCCTTTTCATAATCTGGCTCCTCTACGATATCGGGAACCTGTTGCGTGTAGAGTACATTGCCATCTTTCCCCACCACAACCACCGCCCTGGACAAGAGCCCGGCCAGCGGCCCGTCAACCATCCGCACACCGTAATCCTCGCCGAACTTACGGCTGCGAAGCTCGCAGGTGGTCACCACGTTCTCGATCCCCTCTGCGGAGCAGAATCTTTTGTGGGCGAATGGCAGGTCCAGCGAAACACCCAGGCACACCGTGTCGGCAATGGCGGTGATATCCTGATTGAACCGCCGGACTGACGACGCGCACACGGCGGTGTCCACACTGGGGAAAATGTTGATGACCAGATTTTTCCCCGCAAAGTCTTTGAGTGAAACGTCGGATAAATCGGTTTTCGTGAGTATAAAGTCGGGAGCTTTAGAGCCGACCGCAGGTAGGGCTCCAGACGTGTTTACCGGATTGCCTTTAAGATTGATTTCAGACATGTTAAACCTCTCAGCTTTGGAATGATAATAATGGATATATTGTAGTATAACCAGGCGGGACGGGGAAAATGAATTATTTATATACATGCCATACGTGCAAAAGGAGGAGGGCCCAGGCAGGCTGAGTCTGGAGCAGATTAATAATTTGCGACTTAGTACGGCCCGATGGAATATACTGAGGATTGATCGAATGACGCGCCTCCCAGGCTTTATGCGACTCTCGCGCTTTGGTGTGTGGAGTTGGCAGCTGTTCGGGGCCCTGTTGGGATGGGGGGATAATTGGGATGAGCTATTACATGAACCCTGGTTTTTAAGGTTGCCATCGCTATGAACTCCAAAGCGCTTGAGGACATGAGCATACTGCTGGTTGACGATTCCCGCTTCAGCCGCGAAATCATACGAAGCGCCCTGGAGAAAAATAACTTTAAAAACCTTATGCTTGCCGGCTCGTCCGTGGAGGCGATGGAGGTATTGGGTGTCTCCGCCGCCAAGAAGGAAGAGTGCGATGTGGACCTTATCCTGATGGATGTGGTGATGAAGGAGATGGATGGAATAGAGGCCACCAGAAAGATAAAGGAGCATTTCAGGTTCAAGGATGTGCCG
>JAOUNV010000330.1 GCA_029880775.1 Nitrospinota bacterium
TGCCGGGAGACTCCTCTATGACGCCCACCTGGCGCAGCCCATATCTACGCGCGAAATATCCCCAGGCGCCATGAAGAGCCACGAATCCTGCTGTGACCCCGGAAAGCTTCTTTTTGATTTCCCCATCCAGCCCCAGCAGGTCGCGCTCCAGCGTCTCCATCCTTTTCGCCAGAGCCGCTTTCTCATCCCCGGTGGCCTTTTCGGCCATTCTGGTGGCCATATATCTGGCGGCGTCGGCCATCATCACAGGATCCAGCCAATAGTGCGGGTTGGCGGCGCCATGCCCATGATCCGGATGATCCCTCTCGCTATCATGACTCGGCCCCTCTCCGATAAGCGTTTTCTCCTCCAGCGTGGTGGAGAGGTCTATTACATCGGCCCGATCCCTCCCGGCGGCCCTGGCTATTTTCATGACCCAGTCGTCGAGCCCCAGGCCAGCCATCGCCACGAAATCGGCCTTGCCAATTTTCCTGACCATTCCCGGGGTGGGCTCATATCCATGGGGGCTTTGCCCCGGCCTCAGCATCACAATCACCGTGGCGCCAGGCCCAGCCAGCCTTTCGGCGATCTGGGCGAAGGGGGCGATGGTGACCACCACTGTGGGCGCCTCGGCCCTGTCGTTTACGGCCCAGCCGTTCACGGCCAAGCCGCGCCCGGCGGTCAGCAACATGGCCATAGCCAACACAACCATGAGACTTCTTTTCATTTTCCCCATTTCCGCTGTTTTGTCGATACATTACGCCATTCTTTCAGGCCAGTCCAGTTGTCAAACCGGCTCTCTTCGATCTATACTCGATACCTGCCGATGTTAATTTCAAATCGGGCTGAGGTTTTAAAGAAAGTTAAATTGATTACACAAGAGATGGATTGCTCCGACGGAATTGGAGACGAATCATCTCTGTAAATAGATGGAAGCTGTGCAATGAAAATCGATCCGACCCATGTGGAAGCGCCTACAGAAGAAATCGAGCGCATAAAGAGCGAATATGGCTGCAACCAGGAGGAAGCCGTCCGGGCGTATCTGAACGCCAAGCAGTCATCCGAGGCGAGCTATAGCCGAACGCTCGACTCTAACCTAGGCTTGCCAAAGGAACATCACGCCCGGATTTTAAAAATCAAGCTGCACACTCCAACGGAGATAAAGGTCCATCTGGATAAGTATGTGATCGGCCAGGAGGATTACAAAAAGCGGCTCTCCGTGGCGGCGGCCTATCACTTTGCCATAGTTCGCGCCATCACGGAGGGGCTGGCGGAGCGCTCCCGGATCAAGAGGTTTCGCAAAAAGAATACCATCATCGCCGGGCCATCCGGCTCTGGAAAAACCTATTGCGCGGAGATATTGGGCGACCTTCTGGAGGTGCCCACTCTGATCATAGACTCCACCGACTACACCGAAGCGGGATATGTGGGTAAAAGCGCGGACGATATGGTGCGCGAACTGATCCAGATCGCGCCGGGGGATTCGAAAATCGAGAAGGCTGAGTTCATAGAGAGTAACGGCGGGCTGATTTTCATAGACGAGATCGACAAAAAGGCCAAGGATGGCAAGGTGATCGGCCACGACATCTCCCGGGAGGGATTCCAGCGCTCCGTGCTGAAGCTTATCGAACGGAAGCATATCTCCGTGGAGGACCCGATGAGCCCCGCCTCCCAGATCCAGGATGTAATAGACCAGCAGCGGGGCATGGGCGGCGCCCACTCCAAGCGAAAAAGTTCCATCTCCACAGAAAACATCCTCTTCGTGCTGGGAGGCTCGTTCCAGCGGCAAGAGGAGAGCCTGGAGCAACTCATCAAGAAGAGGATCGAGAAGGGCGCCGGCAGGTTCAAGGAAGACGGCTCCGTCACCATCACAGGATTCGTCAACAGCGGCACAAGACCCGTAGACGACAGCCGAAACTATTTCAGCGAGGCGGAGGCGGACGACTTCATCCGGTTCGGCCTGATCCCGGAGCTGGTGGGGCGCGCGCCGGTGCGCACATATGTGAACCCTTTGTCGAAGAATGACCTTATCCGCATCATGACGGAGACTGCGGACTCTGTGCTGGAGCAATACATTTTCGAGTTTTCCCTGTTCGGGATAGATCTCAACTTTACACCCGACGCCATCGACTGGGTGGCGGGGCAGGCGGAGAACAAGAAAACCGGCGCCCGGGCGCTGATCTCTGTGTGGGAGAATCTGCTTACAGATTTCCAGTTTGAGCTGCCCGGCAGCAACTTCAAGGCGCTGGAGATATCCAGGCAGGTTTGCCTGGCGCCAAGAGACCATATCCTCTCCATGCTGGAGCAATCGCCCCTGGTCGATTTTATCGAAAAGTTCAAAAGGGATCATGGCATAGAGCTTGTCATCGCCGAGCCGGTGGAGAACAAAATCAAGGAATACGCAAAAACTCATTCCATCCCCATCTCCACCGCCCTGATCCGCCTTCTTTCCAGGGCGTCGGCGCTCAACTATATGAACCTCAAAGGTGAGTTCGTCATAACAGAGGATATGCTGGACAATCCAAAATATTTTGACGACTTGTACGTGGAGTGGCACCAGCAGCAGATGGACCAGCAAGTGGAGGGTGGCGCCCCAGAGTAAACACGGGCCTTCCGGTTATTATCCGTAAAACAGATTCCTTATCGCAGGGCGAGAGTGAACAGCAATAGTTCTTTGAAAGCGTTATCGTGGATTTAATCAAGACCCTTTTGCCGCCAGGCTCCCAGGTGATTACCCTGACTACCGACGATGGGGTTAAGCTGGCAGGATATTACGCAAAGGCCGACGACTCACGAGCCAATGGCTCTCAAGCCCGTGGCCCCAAACGTCTCACCATAATTATCCACGGCCTGGGCCGCTCCCACCTGGCCATGGCGGACCGGTGGAACGCCGTGTATCCGGATCTCGGGTCGGTCCTCTTTCTGGATCTGCGCGGCCACGGGCGCTCCAGCCGTCGCGCGCTGGTCACCTTCGGCGACAAAGAGGCTCTGGATGTGAAAGCGGCAGTGGACCGGTTTCGCGCCGAGTACGATTCGATAGTGCTGTGGGGCACTTCCATGGGTGCGGCGGCCTCGCTGCGATACGCGGGCGGCGGCGGCAAGCCGGACGCGCTGATTTTAGAAGCGATGTATCACTCCTTTGACAACGCTATAGACACCCGCGCCGACCTGTGGCACGCGCCCAAACGCACCATGGTCCCCCTGGTCAAGTTTCTTTTCCGCCACATCATGCGGATAGACTTTGATGGGCTCTGCATGCCGAAGATTCTGGAAAAGCTCAACGGCATGCCCACCCTGCTGGTGCAAAGCCGGGAGGATGAAAAAGTCCCTATGGCGTCTTTCGAAAAGCTCAAAGCCGCCATGGGCGCCAAGGGCCGGATTGTTCTC
>JAOUNV010000332.1 GCA_029880775.1 Nitrospinota bacterium
CGCGTGATCTGGGGATAGGCATAAACAGCTCTGGGAGCATCCACCTGCTGGCCAACGAGGCCGGATTCGTGGGAGCGGATAACTGCGGTGTGCTCATCGCCGAGGAGCCGTACAACTCCGATGAATTGATGCTTATCATCGACATCGGCACCAACGGGGAGCTTCTGCTCGGTTCTAAAAAACTTGGTGTCCTCTCCTGCTCTGTGGCCACCGGCCCGGCGCTGGAAGGCGCCCAGATAAAGTTTGGCATGAGGGCTGCGCCTGGCGCCATAGAAAAGGTGGAGATCGACCAGGAGACGATGGAGCCTCGGTTCAAGGTGATCGGCAAGGAGATGTGGAACATTAACGCAGACGAGATCGACGCCAAGGGGATATGCGGCTCCGGGATTATAGACGTGGTGTCGGAAATGTTCCGCACTGGGATTATCGATAGGGGAGGCCGGTTCTCCAAGCATGCCCCGTCGGAAAGAATCCGCAAGGACCCGGAGAGTGGCATGCCGGAGTATGTGTTGGCTTTCAAGGCGGAGACTTCCATCGGCAAGGATATTGTGGTGACCCAAGGGGACGTGCGGGCCATTCAGTTGGCCGTCGGCTCCATATACGCTGGCGCCGTAATCATGATGAAAGAGCATGGTGTGGAGAAGGTGGACAAAGTGGTGCTGGCCGGCGCATTTGGCTCGCACCTGAACCAGTTCTCCTGCCTGCTGATGGGGATGTTTCCCGATGTTCCGCTGGATAAGATACTCTCCGTGGGCAACGCCGCCGGGGACGGCGCCAGGCTGTGCCTGGTGAATAAGGACAAGCGCAAGGAAGCGGACGAGATGGCCCGCAAAGTGAAATACCTGGAGCTGACAGTGTACAAGGAATTCGAGCGTGTATTCATGAAGGCGATGCAGTTTCCGCACATGGAGGATAAGTTCCCCACGGTTCAGCATGTGCTAGATGAGATACCAGACTGGAAAAAGATCGCCAAGGAAAAGGAGAGGGCGTCATGAAAAAGCTTGGAATGGTGGTTGTGGGATTGGGATTCGTCGGTGGCCAAGCCCATGCTCCCTCGGTGAACAAGATCAAGAACGCGGATCTGGTGGCCGTGTGCGATATGAACGACAAGCTGGCCACGAAGTACTCCACAAAATACGGCTGCAAGAAATATCTGACAGTCAAGGAAGCCCTCAGGGATCCTGCCATTGACGCCGCCATCATCGCCGTCCCAACTCCTTTCCATTACGCAGTGGCAATGGACTTCATCAAGGCTGGCAAGCATGTTCTGCTGGAGATGCCTCTCGGGGTGAACATGGCCCAGACCAACAAGATCATCGCCGCCGCCAAGAAGGCCAAAGTCACACTCATGCCATCGCTCAACTTCCGATTCGCTCCCATCTATCAGCGGGTGAAGGAGATGATTACGAAGGAAAAAGTGCTGGGCAAAGGCCCGGTAGCCATTCACTACCGTGAATACATCTCCGCCAATCTATTGGCCGCCCAATGGCCACCCAACTCGTGGGCCTGGGACAAGCGAAAGTCTGGCGGACCCCTGTTCACCCTCTCCGTGTGGAGCATAGACCTGTTTCGCTGGCTTCTCGGCGCGGAGATCGTGCAGCTCCACTCTGTGGCCCAGAACCACAAGCTGGCTAAATATGGCGGTACCCACGGTTATATGGGCTACGCTATCGCCGAGTTCTCTGACGGGACCATAGTCTCCGCCCAATACTCCGGCGGCGTGAGCCAGGACCAGACCATCGTGACCATGGAACTGGTGGGCGAAAACACCAACATGATCAACGCTATCGATACTCACACCATAAAGGTGATGGGCGACGATCCTAAAGAGACGGTGTACAAGGTGGATGTTTCCGGGCCGAGAGTGTGGGGCCACTACCAGGAGGTGGAGCATTTTGTGGGGAGTATCCTGAAAGGCAAGCAACCCCAGATCACCCCGGAAGATGGCCGCATCGCCACCGAGGCGGGAGTGAAGATCGCGAAAATGTATCGGCAGCTATAAATATTGGCGGAGATGGATATATTCTAGGTGTCGATTTTGCCCTTTCAAGCTTGATGATGTAAATTACACCCTGGAGGTAGAAAATGGACATTGATACATCATCGATAAAACCGTTGGGGCCGAGGCTGGACCAACTGAAGCAAAAATTGCTTTTGGATATGCCCCCAAGAGTGAAGCAGAGGGTTCTGGAATATATCACGAGCCTTGGCAACTCCGATTTGCTAACGAGCGCAATCAAGAAAGGGGATAGGGCCCCTGACTTCACACTCAAGGATATTCAGGGCGAGGATGTGAGCTTGTATTCGGAATTAGAAAAGGGACCAGTGGCGCTCTGTTATTACAGGGGTGAGTGGTGCCATTTCTGTATGGAAGAACTGGTTGCGTTGCAGGAGGTATATCAGCAGATTCGCAAGTTGGGCGCGCAGTTGCTCTCCGTATCGCCCCAAAACGAAGCCCACACCACCTCCACAGCGCAAAAGTTGGGATTTACATATCCGGTGTTAAGGGATCCTGACTCAAAGCTTTCGGACCTTTACGGGCTGACGATCACCGTGGATGAGCCGATGCGAAAAGTATACGAGGAGATCGGGATACATATTGAGGAACATAACGACAATTTCTCATACAAGCTTCCAGTTCCAGCCGCCTACGTGATCGATCAAAACGGCATGATCGTTTACGATTATCTGGAGGCCGACTATACAAAGCGCGTGGAGCCTGCGGAGCTGCTCAATAAGCTCCGGGAAATCACGTGAAGGATCGCGCGCGTATGACAGACAATCGGTAACCATCAGATTATGAGCGAACCTCTGCTAATTAATGGTGTGGTGATAGAGGACACCTTCGCCGAGGCTTTCCCCATGGTCTGCTCAAGGATCATCGTCACCGCCGAGGACAGGTATTGGCTGGATAGGGCTATCCGCTCCGCCACAGGATTCGCCACCTCCATCATTGGCTGTGGCGTGGAAGCGGGGCTGGAGGAATACACCAGCAATACACCCGATGGCCGACCCGGCGCCCACCTGCTCTTTTTCACCATGGGGAAAAAGGGGCTGGAAGAGCACTTGATGAACCGTATCGGTCAGGCCATCATGACATGCCCCACCACAGCGGTGTATAACGGCGCCGAGTCGGAAAAGATCATGGATATTGGCGGCAAGCTACGCTATTTCGGTGACGGATTGCAGATGTCAAAAGTGATTGCCGAGAAAAGATACTGGCGAATCCCCGTTATGGAAGGGGAGTTCGTCATAGAGGAGAGCATTGGCCGTCTGGATGGTATCGGTGGCGGCAACTTTTTGATTCTGGCCGAATCGGCCGAATCGGCCCTCGCTGCGGCCAGGGAAGCGGTCAAGGCGAT
>JAOUNV010000333.1 GCA_029880775.1 Nitrospinota bacterium
AGGATATGTGATCACCGCCCTGTTCCGGCTGGACAGCTGGTGGGTGATGATACTCGCCTTTTTATTTATGTCCGCCGTGGCGGCAAAGGCGGGGCTGGACCGGATGAAAGGCGCCGTGGCGGGGCTCTACACTCCGATGTGGCTGGGGATAGTCTTCGGGTCACTATACACAGTGGCGGTGGTCACAGGCGCCGTGCTGAAGGTGGAGCCGTGGTATCGGATGGACGTGATGATCCCTCTGGGGGGAATGATCCTGGGCAACGCCATGAACGGGGGGGCCATCGCCGCGGACAGGCTCTACTCGGAGATCAAAGGCCGCCGGGACCAGATCGAAACCTTGCTGATGCTAGGCTGGGACTATCGGGCGGCCACGGCCGAGGCGCGCCGGGAGGCTGTGCGGGCGGCGTTGATCCCCACCATAAACACCATGACCACCGTGGGGCTGGTACATCTGCCGGGGATAATGGTGGGGCAGATGCTGGGGGGAGTGGACCCGGTGGTGGCGGCCAAATATCAGATCGTGATCATGCTGATGGTGGCGTCGTCTGTGACTCTGACGGCGGCGCTCTTCACAAAGCTTGCGATGAAACGGTTCTTCACTCCGAACCAGGCGCTGCGAGCGGAGCTGTTTGAGTAGTTATTAAAGGAGAGCGGTTGATAGGCGGAGCCTGGCGCTGGAGACTATCGCGCTGGAAGCGGGATAGGAGTAGCGGACTCTAAGGCTTTACGACCTTACCGGCGGAGATGCAGCGGGTGCAGACGCGGATGGTCTTGTTGACGCCCCCTCCGGCTGGTGTGCGGACCTTTTTCAGGTTCGGGTTCCAGCGCCTTTTGGATGTGTTGTTGGCGTGGCTCACCTTGTTACCGAACATCGGCTTTTTGCCGCATAAACTGCATTCCCTGGCCATGATCCGTCCGTTTCGTAAAATTGTATGTATTTTGGGAAAAGAGCAATCTTAGCATGATTTTCTGGAGAATCAACTGTTTTTTTGCCTGCGGGCTACCCACAAGTGGGGTACCCACCGGTGGGGTACCCACCGGTGGGTTGCCCATGTGTAGGCCTGATCCGCTGTCATCCTGAACGGAGCGGACGCGAAGTGAAGAATCTCACGCGCCACGAAGGTCATTGAATGAGATTCTTCGGCTACGCCTATCGCCGCGCACGAGTAGGCCGCCTGTTGGCGCTTATCGTTGCCCACTAGTGGGCCTATCGTTGAGCCAGCATGCCCCTCACCAAAACCTCTCCACAAACACGTTGCCCGGATCTTTCTTCTTATGCTCCTTGAAGCCTTCGCCGGTGAGGATGGTGACCATATCCTCCACCATCGCGGGGGCGCCGCACAAAAACACGCTGCTGTTGGCCGATTCCGGCTTGAAGCCCCAGCTCTTCTCTATCTCCCCCGAATTCCACTGATCCTGCACATAGCCTTTTGACCCGTTCCAGGCGGTGTGCTCCTGGTCTGGGCGGCTGATTATCGGCAGGTATGCGAACGTGGGGAAGTATTCCGCCAGGGTCTCCAGCTCCGCGCGGTAGCCCAGATCCCAGCTGTGACGGGCGCCATGGATGATGGCGTATTTGCGGTGGGTCTGCTTGGAAAAGATGGAGCGTATCATGCTCATGTATGGGGCCAGCCCGGTGCCTGTGGCCACCAGGATCAGGTTATGCTCGTGGGGCGCCTCCTCCAGGGTAAAAACACCGGTGATCTTTGGCGCCATAAAAACCCTGTCGCCTTCGTTGAGGGCGAACAGCCTGGGTGTCAAGGATCCGGATCGAATCAGAGTGATATAAAATTCCAGATACTCCATTTTCTCCGAAGCTGAGGAAATGGAATAGGCTCGGCGGATCAGTTTTTCCGGTGGTGGCGCGGTTTCCTCCGGGTCGGCGACCTCGAATCGCGGCGCGGCGCCGGGCAATCCCAGAGTCGTGAACTGGCCCGGTTTGAATTCCTTAAGCGGCTCGTCCGGCTTCACCCTCATGATGACCAGCCCAGGGGCGATCTCCATTTTTTTCACCACTGTCGCGTTCAGATTAACCTCTGCCATGACATTTCTCCCTATTTATCGTATGTAATCAATTTATCAGCATCACCCCTCCCGGCGCAATAATGAACGGCGGGGATACTTGGCCAAGGTAGGGCATTAACGGACATGTTGCGGTAAATTACGTAACAATGTAGAATTTTACCGAATATAAGTAACAACAACCTGCATGGGGGTTACGGAAATGGGAAAAGAAATGGACGTTAAGAAATACGCGATGGAGGCCTTGGACCTTCTGAAAGACAACATCAACACCATAGGGTTCGCCGCTTTGCTGGCCGGGGTGATAACCTCCCTGGCCTCGTTGACCATTGTGGGTGGGGTGCTGGTGGCAGGCCCCCTGGCCGGAGGGATGTTCTACATCATCATGGATCTCAACTCAGGAGAACCCTTCGACATCAAGCGGCTATTCGACGGGTTTACGCAAAACCTGGTGCCACTGGTTCTGGCTTCTTTGGTGATGAGCCTTTTCATTTCTATCGGTTTCATGTTTCTGATTGTTCCCGGCATCCTGCTCACCGGCTATTACATGTTCACCTTCCTGTATATCGTGGATAGGGACATGGATTTTTGGGGCGCTATGGAGGCTTCCCGACAAGAGGGGTTCCAGGACCATATCCGCTCCTTAGCGCTGGGGGCCACGATGTTTTTGCCGGCCATAGTGGTGGCTGTATTTATGATGATAATTTCGGTCATCGGCATGCCCTATATGCTGACGGCGGCTGTGGCGGTCTTCGCCCATGTGTTGCTGGTGGCGTTTTTCTCCTGCTTCGTATTTCGGGCGTATGTGGATATCGTGGGTTTGGTGAACGATCCCAGCAGCACCGTCGGTGGCGGTGGCGGTGGAAGGGTGATGACGGCCAAACCGAAACTGCATGTGGAGCCTCCCCCTCCTCCCCCACCGGCAAAGTGATAACCGGGACATAAAGTGAGAGCCCATTCCTCAGCCGGTTTCGGCCGGTTGCGGCTTTTTTACTTTAAATTGCTTCTGATACCGCCGATAAGTTAAGCTGAGCAATCTGGGTCAGGAATAGAACCTACAAGCGGGGGCGCTTTATATGCGGGAATGGAACAGCAGCCAAAAGGTGGCGGCCACTTTGATACTCACCCTGCTGGGGCTGGGGTATCTGGCTGGGGTGGCCAAGCTCTCCTCCAGCGTGGGTTTGGCGCCGGAGCAGGTGAAGGCCCGTTATTCCCCAAAGCCGGAGCCGGTGGGCCTGACTGAAAATCTGGCGGCGCTGATGGACGCGGAGCCGGAGATAAGCAAGGAAAAACTTACCCATGTGGCCCACGCCCACATGATCCCATACACCCT
>JAOUNV010000334.1 GCA_029880775.1 Nitrospinota bacterium
CGATCACGATTATGGTGCGCATCCCGATCTCCTCCTTCTGGAAGTTATCCAGATCGCTTATCCGCACGCTCTGCTCCGCCAACCCGATAGAGTCGCACACTCCCACCGGGGTGGAGCCGGGGCGGCTGCGGCGAAAGATATCGGCGGCTTCCACCAATTGCGTCACTCTCTTCTTGCTCTTCGGGTTATACAGGGCGCAGGCCATATCCACTGCGGCCACCGCCTCCAGCCTTTTTGTAATCATTTCCCACGGGACCAGAAGATCGCTGAGGCTGATAGTGGCGAAGTCGAGCGCCAACGGCGCCCCCAAAAGGGCCCCCGCCGCATTGGCAGCCGACACTCCAGGCGCCACCTCGATATCCACGTCCAGCCCTTCCGCCTCCGCCAGCTCCATTGCCAGCCCCGCCATGCCGTATATCCCCGCGTCCCCGCTGGAGACCAGCGATACGATGCGCCCCTCCGCCGCGCGGGCCAGGGCCATACGGCATCGGTCCACCTCTTTTGTCATTCCGGTGGAGATCAACTCCTTGCCGTCGCACAGATCCTCCACCAGATCCAGGTACTTTGTGTATCCCGCGATGACATCGCTTTGGCGCAACGCCTCCTCCGCGCGGCGGGTTCTGTCCAGCGGGTGGCCAGGCCCTACTCCAACGACGAACAGTTTTCCCTGGCCACGGCCACCGTCACTCCGTTGCATATCTTCCTTTTCAGTACTAATGTTGTCCTCCTTCCCGCCAGCAGGGCGCAAGGCTCCGCCACGGCGGGTAAATTAACTTTTTTCCATACAAAATCCGAATGATCGAAATCGCGAAACGAATTTCTTATCTCATCCCCGTCTATAAATCTCAGGGGAATGTTCATAATCTTTCCCGCCTCAAGCAGCCCCACCTCGTCATGCTTGATATCCGCCGACGCCAGGTATCGCGCGTCCGCCGGAGTGGCCTTCACTTCCGCCAGAGCTTCTGTCACAGCCTCCACAATGTTGGCGGCAGGGCGGCCTCGGCGCATCCCCACACCCACTATCAGGTTTTTGGCCGCTTCGGTGGTGGTGGTAATCACAGGTTCGGCGCCTATGGCGTTGGCCACTAGCAGCGTCAGATCGTTGGCGCCCCCTTCATGGCCGGAGAGCAGACTGATGGCGTGCCGCCCCCCCACATCCACCACCACCACGGCTGGGTCGGTTTTCTTATCTGTGACCAGGGGGGCGATGGCGCGAGTCACCGCCCCGCATGGCGCCACATACACCAACCCCTCATATTCTCCGAACACCCGCTCTGTCAGCTCCACCACTCTGGCGAATTTCTTCGCCCATGGGAGCGTGACAACTTTCTCGTGGACATAGCAATCCACATCGGGAATCTTTTCCCTCATCTTCTCCAGCACATTCACACCCTGGGGTGAAAGCGTGATCAGACAGGTTCTCATTACGCCCCGGCCTTCCTGTACTCATGGGAGAAGTTTTTGTCGTATAGCAAGCTTGCCTGTCCACCCACGCCCAGGGCGTCACCCACCACGATCATGGCGGTCTTTTTCACTCCCGCTTCTTTCACCTTTGCGGCTATATCCTCCACTGCGCCCCGGATGATAAGCTGGTCGGGCCGGGAGGCATGGAACACCACCGCCATCGGCGCCCCGGCTCCATAGTGCCGACCCACCGTTTCCGCCAGCTTTGCGATCCTGTCCACCGACAGGAACACACACAATGTGGAACGGGTGGCGGCCAGCTTTTCGATATCCTGCTCCTCCGGCACCGGAGTGCGCCCCGCCATGCGGGTCAGGATGATTGTCTGCGATTTTTCCGGCACGGTCAGCTCCACCCCCAGCGCCGCCGCAGACGCCTGGAATGAGCTTATTCCAGGTGTCACGTCATATTCGATACCCCGTTTTTCCAGCTCGGCGATCTGCTCGCGAATAGCGCCGTATATGGAAGGGTCGCCCGAATGGAGCCGCACCACGTCCAGCCCTTTGGCGGCAGCGTCCTCGACCACTTTTACGATCGCTTCCAGGTCCATCCCGGCGCTGTCGTGCTTTTCCGCTGCTTGAGGAGCCATGGCAACGATCACTTCGCTCACCAGGGATCCGGCGTATATCAGCACCTGGCAACTTTCCAAGATGCGCTTGGCCTTCAGTGTCAAAAGCTCCGGATCGCCCGGCCCGGAGCCGACAAAATGGACCTTCATGATTTGCCCCCATTGCAATGCAGAAGTATGGTGGAAAGATATCCTGTCTCCATCGTTTCCCCTTTCAGCTTCCGCAGGTCTGTCTCCACCCGTTGGTTTTCCATCCCGGAGTTGGAAACGAACACCGCGTCGTTTATAGCGCCCATCTGTTCCAGCAGATCCAACACCGGCCCCAGCCGCTTGCCGATCTTCATCAGGGCCACGGTCCCACCCGCCTCCACCGCCTGGCGCACCTGGGACAAGTCGTCAGCGGCGGGGACTATGGTCACTTGCTCGCGCCCCTCTCCGATAGGAAACGAAGTGAGCGCCGCCACGGAGCTGATGGCCGTTATGCCGGGTACGGTGACCACCTGGGCTTGGGGCATAATTTTGCGCAAGGCCCGCAGCAAGTAGATGTATGTGGAATAAAGCAGAGGATCGCCCAACGTAATAAAGCAGGCGTCCTGACCACTCTTGAGACATTCGGCGATGACAGCGGCGGACTCGTCCCACTTGCGCTCCAGCTCGTTCTGGTCCGCCACCATGGGGAACACCAGCTCAGTGACTTGCGTCTGCTGTCCCACATAGCGCTCTATGATTTTCAAGGCCACGCTCTCCGCCTTAATGCGAGCCTTCGGCGCGAACACACGCCCCACCCTCCCCAGCAGATTGGCGGCTTTCACCGTCACCAGTTCCGGGTCTCCAGGGCCCACGCCCAATCCATATAAAGTTCCGTTGTTGTTCATCATTCTCCCTTCCGGA
The DNA here is from genome assembly GCA_029880775.1 of Nitrospinota bacterium. GTDB lineage: Bacteria > Nitrospinota_A > UBA7883 > UBA7883 > UBA7883 > JAOUMU01. The sequence goes on from JAOUNV010000334.1 coordinate 2,922, forward strand.
CCAGCAGCACCAGCGCCAGCGATGGCGCTTCCACCTTCTCCAGCGCCGCCGGGGCCACCTTGGTTATCTTCTCGTTTTCCATGGTGAGGTTCTGGCACACCCATGCGTCCCACTCCCCCTCCAGGCGCGTGGCGAAGGCCGCCGCCCATTTGATAGACTCCGGCCTACCCAGCAACACCGCGTATCTATCCGCCGAGGGGCCATCCTCCTCCGGATCTGCGCCGTGGGCGCTGATAATCCGCGCCTCCTGCCATGGCTGCCCGATGGCCGCAAACGCCACCTGCACGGAGCTGATTCCGGCGATGACTCGGCAATTATCCACGCCGACCTTCTCGATCAAGGGTCGGGCCAGGCTGCTGACTCCAGGATCGCCGCTCACCAGCACCCCCACTTTTCCTTGTGAGCTTTTCTCCTCAATCAGCTCA
>JAOUNV010000335.1 GCA_029880775.1 Nitrospinota bacterium
TATCCCCACCCGGATCTGGAAATTACCGTAAAATGCGGCACTGCCACAGACCCATGTGAACCACGGTGACGGCTGTAAGCATATAACAAACAAACAAATAAATAATGATATGCGGTAGGCGGCGCTTTCCTCGGGATGGAGGAGCGCGACCATAGGAAACATATCTTGCTGTGCGGCGCGCGCGCGTCAATACAATCACAACCCCTGATCATCGGCGCTTATCCAGTATTTTCTGGTCCCCATGAAAAGCGCATGTTTCCACTCAATCAAAACAGTGGATATGATATCCGCTTTCGAATAAACCAAATCCAGAGGTGTTCTAATTGATTGCATGAGTATAAAAAAGTGGCGCCAGCCTGGAAAATATTTGCTATTCCTGGTTGATAAACAGGGACACCAGGATGTAAAATTACTTCAGCTAACTGTTTGACAACGATGGGGAGGGGGACTGTACTGTTGTTAAAGGACGTTACAGGGTGGAAGGTTTTTGCTGGAGGAGCGCAATGTAAAGAGGCGCTAGGGGCTGCCGGTTGTGTTGAGGTCGAGCCGTCGGTCTCCATGCCATCTGGCCAGGAGGCGCGAGAGGGAAATAATGGGAAAATGTTTCGTCTGTATTTAGCCGGGCTCCGGGGTTTGAATATAACAATTATTCATATGGCATTTTTCGATCGGGGGGCTTAATGATGAAGGGAAAGGTACTGCTGATTAGCGACAATGAGGGTGAAGGAACCGCTCTGGCCGACTTATTATCCGATGGAGGTTTTTCCGCCATCACCGCCGAGTCCGCCAACCTGGGCGGGGAAATGTTGGAAAGTGATATCGACTTCGATGTGGCGATGGTGGATATCGGTCTTCAAAATGACGAAATCCACACTCTGTTGGACAAGATTGGCCGATGCGGATCCACGGTCCAGGTGGTTATGATATCGGACGACAATTCGACAGGGGCGCCTAAAGAGGCGATCGAATATGGCGCGTTCGAATATCTGCAATGGCCCCAGGACAGGGAGAGGGCGTTGATGGTGGCCGGAATGGCGGTGAAAATGGCCCGCCTTGCCAGGGAAAATAACCGCCTGAAGGGCCGCCTTATGGAAAAAGTCACTCTCACGTCCATAGTGGCCGAGGGGCGGGAAATGATGGAAACAAGGGACAAGGCCAGAACTCTGGCCCTGCTGGACACTTCCGTGGTGATAATCGGAGAGTCAGGCTCCGGCAAGCGCACATTAGCCGAGGCTATCCACAACGAAAGCCCCATGGCCGCCCAACCTTTTGTTTTCGCCAATATCCTCCCCGGGGAGGATGAGCTGGGAGTGGAGCGCCGACTTTTTGGGGATGAAAACGATCTATCGGCGCCGGGGATGATGGAAAAAGCGCAGGGGGGAACTTTATATATTTGCGACATCAGCCTTTTGAGCGCCAGGCTGCAGTCCGCCCTGCAGAGTGTGATCCAGCGAAAAGAGTTTTCCCGAGTGGGAGGGGATCGGCCGGAAAAGGCGGATTTTAGGCTGGTCGCCGGTTCCGGCTCCGACCTGGCAAAAGAAATGAACGCTGGCAGGTTCCGGGAGGATCTGTACTATCACCTCAACTTGGCCGAACTCCATGTCCCTCCTTTGCGAAGGCGCAAGGAGGACATCTCGGCTTTGGCGCGGGTATTCCTGAAAAAATCATGCGATAGGCATGGAAGGAAAGGTTGCGATATCACCCCAGACGCCATGAACGCGCTGACGAAGTACCGATGGCCGGGCAATATCCGCGAGCTGGAGGACACTGTGGATTGCATGTTGTCGGGGCAGATCTCCGGAAAAATACGCTTTGACGACCTGCCGGACAGAATATACAAGGATGTCCGCAGGCCCAGCAAGATCAGTCGACAGGAAGCGCACGTCCAGCCCTTCGCCGCGGAAAAGAGCGTGTTCGAGCGGCAATACCTGGTCCGAGCCCTGGAGGAGTGCGAAGGCAACATCACTGTGATGGCCAGGATCACCGACCTGTCCCGACCGGCCTTGTATGAAAAGCTGAGAAAGTACGGGCTAAAATAAACTTCTGGGCGCTGGGTGACGAGCGCCCGGCCCTCCCTCTTTCGGACATCGCCAACCCAGGCGCTTCATGTTTTCACCGCCGCCGCGAATGTGGTATATTCTGTCTCCGGTCGAGGGGCTGGACCAGGGAGCCTACATTGGTTCGAGGAAAGCAGGGTTGGTATGGGCGCCTGTCATGATTCCATAACCTCATCCGGAAACCTTGAATCATTAGAATAATCGGATAGTGAGGCGGCATGTGGTTTGCCCTGGTTGCCTCGCTACTTTCAGCCAATCAGGGAGAACTATGGTTTCTGCATCAGGTAACGACAACAGGTCCGCGGACTCGGGCCAAACAGCCGCTACGGCGCGCAAACCCGCTCTGGCCTTCGGCTTTTTCATGATGGCCTCCGCCCTACTGTCAAACGACCTTGTGGTCTCCGCGTTCAAAAAGGAGTTCTTTACCGGCGAGGTTCCTGTATGGATTCACTATCTTCGTGTGATCCTGTTTATGTCTGGCGCGGCTATAGTGTATTGGAGGAGAGCGGCCTTTATCCGTAAAACAGTAGGGAGGGGCTGGGCCGCCATTGCGCCGGTGGGGGACATTCTAGGGTTCTTGCTTATCGCTTGGCTGCTGATGGAGAGCGCGTCCTATGCCATATTGTTCAAAATGTATCCGGCCAAGAAGCTACATGCGGCGTTGATCAACACAGGGAATGTGGAGGAGGGAGTACGCAAATATCTGCCGCACCTTTGGCGCAATTACGTCCCCAACCCTTCGTCGGGGATCGTGAACCAATATGGTTTCAGATGGGGTGGCGGGGAAAAGAAGAGTAAAAACCGGATACTTTGCATAGGCGGATCCACCACCTGGGGGCAGGGGATAGACGATATCCAGAGCACATACCCCACCCACATGGAAAACTACCTCAAGGCCAAGGGCTATGACGTGGACACCATAAACGCCGGCCTCCAGTACTACAGCTCCGCCGAGGATCTGACCACACTCCTCTTCGCCGGACTGTACCAACACCCGGATATCGTGATCATATACACAGGGGTGAACGATGTTGAAGCGATTATGAGCCCTAAAGGCTTTGCCACGGATTATTCCCATTGGCGGCAGGTGGACCCGGCCCTCTTCGGCCACAGCGCCAATATCGCCCACAGCATGGCCTGGATGGCGCCATCGTGGACGGTGCGCCTGGCGGCCACCCTGGCATTCCAGCCAGACGGGTCGCTCAGCCACACGGTCAGCATGCCCATGTATGGGCTGGGGGAGGCGTTGCGTTCCACCAATCCTATCGCCTCCAAC
>JAOUNV010000052.1 GCA_029880775.1 Nitrospinota bacterium
ATTTTATGGATATAGGTGTTGTGTACATGGTTGCAAAGAGTGAGGATGGAGTGTGGCGGGCCGACAAATGGGAGACCCTGCACTGCTCCCCACGCTCAACATATATGCTTGAAGATGGACGGATATTAGTGATCTGTGATGGTGAGGGTGTTGTGATATCGGCGAATAGAAAAGTGGAGAAAATCAATTGTGATTAAAGCATGAGGGTGGTGTAATGACCAGCTTCCAAAAAATATACATGGCTGTATGGGTTTTCTTTTCCATATGCGCCCTTGCCGCTTTCATCGGGAGCAGGCGGAGATTTGTGATAGCCGACGCAGCATACTGGTGGTTTTTGCTGACGCCGTGGAAGCTGGTCACATTTGGTGTGGCGGCGTCCGGCCTCACCATCATGGCGCCTTACACGGGCGACCCCACATGGGATTACATAGACGCCATCTTCATGGCGGTATTCGCGTACCTGTTGGCGCCGTGGGTGGTTGGGGAGGCATACCTCATGCTTCGCGGAAAACGTACAGCATACAATGCGCCGGTAATCGCCGCCGCATGGCTTTTTTCCGCAAGCTGGTCCTACGACCTCTACAACCTTATAAAATTCGGGGTATATCCTTCCACATGGCTTGCCAACCTATTCGCTTCGTCCGTCCTGTTTTTTTCAGCAGGACTGTTCTGGAATCTAGACTGGCGCGAGGGACGTGGAACCATATTCGCTTTTATGGAGGAGGACTGGCCAAAACAGCAGGCCGGTAATGTTTTCCATAAGCTTCTTTGGATGGTGGTCCCGTTTATGGCTTTGGTAGGGCTATTATTGATCCAGTTTATTTGGTAAGGAGCCCCGAGGTCTCGTCATGAAACAAGTAATGAAACTGCTCCTCACAGGCGGCCTGGCGGTATACACGGTGGGCATATTCCTGGTCCACGAAAACTTCACCCGGCGGGTGGCGGCGGTGAATGGCGCCGTGGTGGAAATTGAAAATGAGATCGCCGAGTATAAGGATCAGCAGAAGCGCAAGGTGGGCAAGATGGTGGAAAAGCGGGCGAGCAAGCTGGAGGAGTGCCTGGCATTCCAGCCGACGGATGAGCCAGTGGATACGCCTGCGGAAAAACCGACATGGCGCGAAAGATGGTTCAAACGTGGGGAAAAGGAAACACAGACTGAAGTCGATTCGACCGAAACCGATCCGGCTCAGGGAGACAGGCAATGACAGGCCAGCCAGCTCCCTCCAGGTCATTGGGGCGGACAGCTTTCAACATCGTGTGGGGGCTTCTGGTTCTGGCCATGACCGCATATTCCATCAGCGCCACCGCCAATACCGTGGCGGTGTACAGGGCGATTCCAGAGCTGGACCAGAAGCTGGCCGAGGTGATGAATGTCCGGGAGAAATACGCCAAGGTGCGGCATTACGTGTCGCTGTTCCTGATGGTGAAGAGGTTATCCAAGAACTGCCAAGAGCTGGCCGAGGCGAACCTAAGCTATGCGGATTATGAGGAGGTTCAGGTGTACCGCCAGCTCCAGCGGCTGAACCAGGAGACCAGCCGCGAGGAGGCGAAAGCCTTGATGATGAGGATATCGACCATGGCCAAAAACCGGGATATCACAGAAGAGATCAAGGCGAGCCGGGGAGTGGATTGACAAGGCAATTCACACGACTTGCCGTTCCTTTTCACAAACCCTTCTTTTACATCCGCCATCAGGTGAGGTAAAATCCAGTTTCAACAACAAGTCACCGGGTATAAAGCGGAATGATAAACAAGGGAATAATCCTGGCCGGCGGGTCCGGCACCAGGCTGTATCCGCTGACTCATGTGGTCAGCAAGCAACTGATGCCGGTTTACGACAAGCCGATGATCTACTACCCCATCTGCGTTCTTATGATGGCGGGGATCACGGACATACTGGTGATTACTACTCCAGAGGATGGCCCTTTGTTCCAAAAGCTGCTGGGTGACGGCAGCCAATGGGGGATCCAGGTTTCTTATGCTGTCCAGCCGACCCCGGGCGGGCTGGCCCAGGCTTTTATAATCGGGCGCGATTTTATCCAGGGGGAGGGGTGCTCGCTGATCCTGGGTGACAATATCTTCCACGGCCATGGCCTGGAAGACATGGTGCGGCGGGCCAGAACCCGCGAAGAGGGCGCCACTGTCTTCGCATACTGGGTGAATGAGCCGAAAAACTATGGTGTGGTGGATTTCGATTCGACTGGCCTGGCCAAGGGCCTGGAGGAAAAACCGAAAGAGCCGAAATCCAACTATGCCGTGACCGGGCTGTATTTCTACGACAAGGATGTGTCAAAGTTGGCTTCATCACTCCAACCCTCGGTCCGGGGGGAGCTGGAGATCACAGACCTGAACCGGCTGTATCTGGAGAAAAAAGAGCTGAACGTGGAGATAATGGGGCGAGGGTTCGCCTGGCTGGACACTGGCTCCCACGATTCGCTTTTGGCGGCGGCCAACTTTATAGAGACCATGGAAAAGCGCCAGGGCCTGAAAGTCTGCTGCCCGGAGGAGGTGGCGTATCTGTCGGGTATGATAGACGCGGAGCAACTGAAGCGCCTGGCGGAGCAGGTGGCTAATAATAACTATGGGAAGTATCTGATGGGCCTGATGGAAAGGGGCCCCATAACCAGATAAAAAAAAGGGCCGGCCGGCAACCTGTTAAAGCCGCCAGCCAGACCCCTCTCAACACATTTGCTATCGGGCTACAGCCCCATCTGGAACCGCACCCCGCCTACCATAACACCGCGGCTGTCGTCCCGCTGCAGGTTATTGATATACTGGAAATCAACGGTGAACTGGGTGTTATCACTCGTTCCGAAGCGTATGTAAGCCTCGATGATGTCCTCCCCCTCGTCATACACGCTGACAACGTTCGGATTGAATTCCACAAAGGCATAGCCCAATCCAATCCCATTTCCCTCGTTGCCCATAAATCCATTGATGGATGCGCCGAAGGTTGTGGCGACCAGGACTTCATTTTCATTCAGGGAGTCGTCCTGTTGCGACATACGGAAAAACAGACCGATCATGTCGGTCAGCTGCTGGTCCACGCTGATGAAAAATCCGCTGTTGGAAGCTTCAGTTCCATCCACAATTTTAGTAAAGCCCTGGTTATGGATGATGTAGCCGAAGCGGTAGTTCCCCTGCCTCTCGTTGATAGACGGGTGGAGGCCCAACTGTACAGCCAACTCATTATGATCCAGGATATCGTTCCCCTCCGGGCTGCTGTATGTGAGCGTCAGGGATAAAAAGGAAGCAGGACGGGCCTCCAGATATACGGTGGGAGCGTAGTAGTATGTGCTTTCATGGAAGACCACCCCCGTGCTCCGGACGAAAACTCCATTAAGGAACTGGGCCGTCTCATCACCGGCGAATTCGTTGGAGTCGGTCAGGGAATGGGCGTCCATCAGGCCAACGCCAAAGATGAATTTACCGTCGGCCATGTTGCGCTGGTAGTATGCCTGGCTGACGTTTAACTTTACCTGGCCTTCAACTTGGGTGTCGTATGGGTCGTAATTGATGGCGGTGCGGCTGGGGACGTTATCGGACATGCTATGCCCACCGCCAGCTTCCAGATGAAACACCAACTCTTCAGTGTCCGATAGCTTGCCGATAAGCATGATATCAGCTGTGAATGCGTAATCGGCCTGGTCAATAGTCACAGTAGAGGTCTCACCTTCCGGCACTTCGGCGCTGGGATCTCCATATTCGTTGCCGATCGAATTCTGGGCGACAATCGTCAGGCCCGATTCGAGGGTGATGTTGTCGTACCACGCGGATTCCGCGAGCGCCGACAATGGAAAAAATAAAACTGTTATAAATGCCATAAACGGCTTTCGGTAGGACATTATTCGGCTTGCTCCTCGATTTGTTCAGGGCTACATTTTACAGCATTTCAATACAAATATGTCCCGGAAAAAGAGGATTTATCTGAATTAATATAAAAAATCGCGATCAATGGGTTCGCAGTCTCCGCAGTATCTGAAGGTTCTCCCTGGCGTTTTCGTTTCCCCCCTCCGCCGCTTTGCCAAGCCACTTCTCCGCCTTGGCCAGATCCTTGCCCACTCCCTTTCCCTCAGCATACAAAAGCCCAAGACTGCTCTGCGCGTCCGGGTCCCCTTGCTCCGCCGCCTTGCCGAACCACTTGGCCGCCAGGGCCAGATCCTTGCCCACGCCCAACCCCTCCATGTAGAGCACTCCCAGGTTGAATTGGGCTCCAGACTCCCCTTGCTCCGCCGCTTTGCCGAACCACTTGGCCGCCAGGGCCATCTCCTTTTCCACCCCCACCCCCTGGGAGTAATAGAGCCCCAGATAGAACTGGGCCGGACCATGCCCCTGGTCCGCCGCCTTTTGCAGCCATAGCGCGGCCTGGGCTGGCTCCTGCGGCGCCCCGTGGCCGGTAACGTACATCATAGCCAGGTCATATTGCGCTTCCGCCAAACCTTGCTGGGCGGACTTCTCCAGCCATCCCTTTGCCGCTTCCAGGTTCTGCCGCGTCCCCTCCCCCTTGGCGTACATAAGGGCCAGGCTCAGCTGAGCCACGGCGGAGCCGTTTTGGGCCAAGGGTGTGAACAAAGAGAAAGCGGAGTTGAAATCCTTGTTTCGGTAAGCCTCCATGGCCACGTCTATATCCGCAGCCCCGGATGGATGTCGCATAGCCAGCGCTATACACAGAACCATTAGCGCTGAGGTTACTTTAGGCATTCAGATCCCCCTACTAGTGATGATAAGCGATTATACATCGTCCGGGTGAAGATGACGAATACACTCTGGCGGACGCCGGGAAACAGGCCCACCCCTTACTTGGTTGATAGGGTGTGGGGAATCCTATAGAATGGCCGCTACGCTGGGGCATTACGTCTCAGTTTATTGGGGTGAATTCGTGGAACGATGGAGAGATAAAAGGGTTCTGATCACCGGCGTTTGCGGCACGGTGGGCGCCGAGCTTTTGCGGCAAGTTCGCAAGCTTGAGGTGGCGGAGATTATCGGGCTGGACAATAATGAAAGCGAGCTCTTCTTTCAGGAGGAGGAGAACCTCGATGATAAAAGGGTCCGCCTCTATTTGGGCGATGTGCGCGACCGGAACAAGCTGATCCGCAAGACGGAAGGTATCGACGTGATTCTGCACGCCGCCGCGCTGAAGCATGTGATCCTGTGCGAGAAGTCCCCACGGGACGCGGTGCAAACCAACATTCTGGGGATGCAGAACGTGATAGACGCCGCCTTGGCCAACAAGGCGCAGTATGTTTTGTTCACATCGTCGGACAAGGCTGTGAACCCCACCAACGTGATGGGAACATCCAAGCTGATGGGGGAGCGCCTGATGACGGCGGCCAACGCCACCAAAAGAGCAGGTGGTCCGGTTTTCGCTTCCACCCGGTTCGGCAACATCCTCGGCTCCCGCGGCTCCGTGATCCCTCTGTTTAAGAAGCAGATAGAAAAAGGTGGCCCGGTGACCCTCACCGACGACCGGATGACCCGGTTCATCATGACCGTGGCCCAGGCGGCGCGGCTGGTGATCGACTCTGTGTTCATGGCAAAGGGGGGCGAAGTGTTTGTCACCAAGATGCCGGTGGTGCGGATAAAGGATCTGGCGGTGGTGATGGTGGAGCAGTTGGCCCCGAAGTGTGGGCTCAATCCGAAGGAAGTGGATATCTGGCTGATGGGCGCCAAGCCGGGGGAAAAGCTGTATGAGGAACTGATGAGCGAGGAAGAAACCCGCCGCGCCGTGGAGCTGGATCATTATTTTTCCGTCACGCCCGCTTTCACCAGCGTGTACCAGGAGATTTCATATGACTATCCTGGAGTAAAAAAGGAGGGTAATGTGACCAGGGCGTATAACTCGTTGACGGAGAAACCGATGAAAATCGGGGAACTGACAAAGTATCTGCTGGATAACGAACTGATATAAGGAATAAACAGGTGAGAGTATTAATCTTGGGCGGTGACGGGTATCTGGGCTGGCCCACGGCGATGGCGTTTGCCGCCAAAGGCCACGATGTGATGGTTCTCGACAGCTACCTGCGGCGGACCATCGCCATGGAAACCAACTCCGAAGCGTTGACACCGAACCCGAACCTGGGCGCCAGGGCAAGCGTCTTCGAGCAGTTGACGGGCAAAAAGATAGAGGTCGTCATTGGAGACTGCGCCGATTACCGGACCATGACCACAGTATTTTCCCAATTCAAGCCGGAGGCGGTGATCCACTACGCCGAGCAGCCGAGCGCGCCATACTCCATGATGAATTTCGACACCGCCCATGTGACGCTCAATAACAACCTCAACGCCACTTTCAACACTATCTTCGCTGTGATGGAGCACACGCCTGAATGCCACATAATAAAGCTTGGCACCATGGGCGAGTATGGCACCCCTAATATAGATATAGAAGAAGGGTGGCTGGAGATCGAGCATAAGGGTCGCAAGGACAAGTTCCTATACCCTCGCCAGGCGGGTAGCCTGTATCACACCACCAAAGTGCTGGACACAGATATGCTCTGGTTCTATGTCCGCGCATATGGCATCCGCGTGACAGACCTGATGCAGGGGCCGGTGTATGGGCTTTCCACCACAGAGGCGGATATGGACGAGAGGCTGATCCCAAACTTCCATTACGACGATATCTTCGGCACGGTGATGAACCGGTTTCTGACCCAGGCGGTGGCGGGGATACCGCTCACCGTATATGGCAAAGGGGGCCAGACCAGAGGCTACCTGAATATCACTGATACGCTGAAGTGCGTGGATCTGGCCATGAACAACCCGGCGGAAAGTGGCCAGTTGCGCATACTGAATCAGTTCACCGAGGTGTTCTCCGTAAACGAGCTTGCCGAGAAAGTGAAGCGCGTGGGGGACCATATGGGGCTTAATGTCCAGGTCAAATCTATAGACAACCCTCGCAAGGAGAGGGAGGAACACCGATATGTGGCCCATTCCACCGGGCTGATGGAGTTGGGATTGAAACCCCACCTGATGACTGACGAAGTGGTGGCCGGCATGCTGAATAAAATAATGAAATACAAAGATCGAATAGATCCGGCCAAGGTGATGCCCAGGGTGCTCTGGCCTTAGACGGCGCCCACGGGCGGTCTGCACATCTGGCAAAGGCACTGGCCGTTTTCCAGTTCCGGCGGCAGATTGGCCTGGATATATTGGACTTGCTGGTGGAACTTTTTCAAGTCACCCTCCTCCTGGATCGATTCCTCCAGCGCCGCGTCCAGTTCGAAATTCACATTGATCTCCCGATCCCCTAAAAAGAACTCGGTCTCCGTGCCGATGGGGTAGTACAAGGCGGGGCCTCTCTCCGCGAAATCGAAAAAGGCGCCATATCCGGCGGACTCAGCCTCGCTGACGCCGGGTGTCAGGTGGCGCGGCTTCAGTATCTCGATATTGATCCGGTCGAAGTTTCGGCGATACCATATCTCCACCCAGTGGCTGGCAAGCATGGAGGAGACCTCCCCCAGCCCGGCGCATCCGGAAAAAGTGACTTGTATATACCATTTTGAAAATCCCTCTAGTCGGGAAGGGTCCTGCCGCTCACCACGCAGATACACATCGGCCCGGATAGGCTCCAGGTAGTCTTTTAAAAAGGCGGTGGTGGCTGTTGAGGGAGACTTTACTTCCGCTTTCGCCCAGCCGTAGAAATCGGAAAGTATATCGGCGCCCAGCTCCTCGGCCGGTAGGTCTACAAACCCGGCAAATCCGGCGTTCCTGGCGCCAAACAGCCTGCCAAAGAATGACGGCTTCTTATTTAATTCCCTCTCCAGGGATGGACGCACCAGGCGTTCATGATCTGGTGTCACGTCGATCAGATATGCGGCTCCACCCATGGTCCCTCCTTTTTCTTCAGATTATATGACATGAGAGAGTGGATGGAAAGATACGGGGATGGCGTCGCGACGAAAGGTTTACCATTTCCCTCTCCTGGCGCCCCTATTTAGAATATACTTTTCACCCATGAGCAAAACATACCGCCTGGGGATCATTGGTCACCCGTTGGGCCACACCCTCTCCCCTGTCATGCACCAGGCTGCCGCCGGAGAACTGGGGCTCTCGCTGTCATACGAACCCTTCGACGTGGCGCCGGAAAACCTGGCCATATTTATGGAGGGGCTGCGCCATGGGGGGCTGGATGGGCTGAACGTCACAGTGCCGCACAAGCTGGCGGTGATGGAGCATATGGACCAGGTCTCCGAGGAGGCGGAACGGATAGGCGCGGTGAACACTATTGTGATATCCGATGGCAGGCTGGCTGGGCATAACACAGACGCTTACGGCTTCATAACTTCTGTCACGCAAAATGGGGGGATCGATCCGGCGAATAAAAGGACTCTGGTCCTGGGCGCCGGTGGGGCTTCCAGAGCGGTGGTGTGGGCTATGCTAAAAGGGGGGGCTCATGTGACCCTGGCAAACCGCACACTGGAGAAAGCCGTAAAAATAGCCAACGACTTTGGCGGCGTGGGGGCGCCGGTGGAGGTGGTGGAGTTTGGCGCCGGGGAGCTGGCTCATATCGCCGGGGATTCAGACATCATCGTCAACGCCACCAGCGTGGGAATGAAAGGCGCCAGGGCAGGATCCTTGCCAGATCTGCGCCGATCTCTGCGCA
>JAOUNV010000336.1 GCA_029880775.1 Nitrospinota bacterium
GCCTCTATTTGGGATCGCATCCACATTCTTGATGGTATGCAGGATATGCTCATCCACAGAGTATCGGTGGTAGCGATCGAATTGGGAAAGGTCGGTGATGGCGGAAAACTCCGGAATCATTTTCTCCAATATCCCGGCGCGCAAGATCACTCGCAAAGCCCGCTCGCTATTATCGGTCCGAAGGATACTCATCAGAAGCTCACCGGCGGCCGGCCCTTCAAACCAGCCGGGTGGGGCGTTGTCCCTGGATTTTATCAGCCCCCGGAACAACTTACGGGAGGGATAGAGATCCTCCGTGGCCACCCGGTTTAGCAGATGAATGAGTATGTCTGGTTTTTCCTCCAGCTCCGACGGGGGGAATGATTTACCCCGCAGCCTTCCTCCATCAGCGAAAAGCCCAAGTTTATCTGATTTTGGCGACTTGAACCCGAGGGCTTTGCCGAACCCGCCATACCCGGCCGCCAGGGATGTCAGCTCATCGGCAAAGTCCCGGATCACCTGGCCGGCCTGGTAATATTTGCGCATCAGCTCCGCGCTTCGATCATTTTCCCCACCGGTGAATCCTTCCCCGGCGGCTATCTTTGGCTGCAGCTCACTGGCCAGCTTGTCGAAGGGGCCACCGGTGATGAAGTGCAAGCTGTTTCGCAACCTCATCAAGAAGGAGTAGGCGTCGTTTATCAGCCCCACTTCCTCCTGGCCGATAAGCCCCAGCGAGGCCAGCCCCTCCACCGTCTCCACCTTTTCTCGGGCGCGGATCATCCACATGGCCGCCTGCAGGTCGCGAAGCCCACCGGGGCTGTTTTTCACGTTGGGTTCGGTCAGGCGGATCACACCCCCAAACGAGTGACACCGTATATTCATCTCCGTTATTTTGTCCTGAACAAAGGCGCCCGCTTTTCGCCGGACAATATCCCACCGGTACTTGTTGTAGAACTGGTCGTATAGTTCCCTGGATCCGGCCAGGTACCTGCTGTCCATCATGGCGGTGCGGGAGATGTTATCTTCCTTGCCGATGTTCATCGCTTCCCGGACTGTCCTGGTGGAGTGGCCCACCCTCAGCCCCAGGTCCCACAGTGTGCCCAGCATGGTATTCGGCGGGTGGTTTTCCTTTTTGTGGGCAGGCTCCTGTATCAGGAACAACAGGTCCACATCGGAGTGAGGATTCAGCACGCCCCGGCCATATCCCCCCAGAGCCACCACGGCTCCGGTAAAATCTTCGCTTTGGGCGTCGCACAGCTTCAGAATGATTTGATCCACCGACTGGCAAAGCAGACGGGAGGTTTCCATCCCCCCCAGCCCAGCGTCATGCTCGGCGCGGATAGCCTGGCTGGCTTTATCCAGCTCCTCTTTCAGGGTAATTCCGATACTCCCCGGCAAGGCCTGCTATCCTTCCGTCGGGGCCGGTTTGACACCGGTATGTATGCCGCATATGCCGAAAGTAAGAGGAGTGAAACCCACTTCCGCAAGGCCCAACACGCCGAGTCTGGCCGATAGCTGGTCCGGCGTGGGGAATTTATACACTGTGTCTGGCAGGTACTCGTAGGCGCCGCGGTTGCCAGATATCACCCCTCCGATAAAGGGGAGAATCCTGGTGAAGTATAGCCGGTAGGCGGCGGCGATGACACGGTTGGTGGGGGTGGTGAATTCCAGGATGACCATTCTTCCACCCGGTTTCAGGATCCGCGCCATCTCGGTCAGCCCCCGGTCCAGATCGGCGAAATTGCGCACCCCGAAGGCGCAGGTGACTCCGTCGAAACTTCCATCCGGGTGCCCAATGTTCAGCGCGTCGAGAAACTCCAGCGAGAGCCTGGCGCCCAGGTCCGCCTTCGCCACTTTCTCCTGGCCGATGGCCAGCATGTTGGAGGAGAAATCGCCACCGACCACCTGGGTGGAGTCATCCCCGGCCAGGGCCAAGGCCATAGCCAGGTCTCCAGTGCCGCAGGCCACATCCAGGATTTTCTTATTCTCTACTCCGCCGGAGAACGCGGCCACAGCCGTGTTGCGCCATCGGATATCGAATCCGAGGCTGAGAAGGTGGTTCAGCAGGTCATAGCGGGCGGCGATGGAGGAGAACATTCTCTCCACGGCTTGCGCCTTCTGGTCTGTGGTGTTCATGATATAATGGGCGGCCTTCCTCTATCGGGAAGACGGCGGTCGGCCGTTCAGCCCAATCCTCCCGTCTGACGTTGCAGGCTCACTTCCTCGTATGGCTGAACCACCACAAAGCCCTCTCCGGAAAAGCTCATCTGTATGGAGTCGCCGCTTCCCCGGCCGAAAAATGTCTTCAGCGATATGTCTGCCTTGAACTCCGGAGTCAGGCTGCCGGACCATGCCACAGTGGCGTTCGGGTCGGTTGTTACCGGGGAGCCTTTGGTCACAGGGAGGGTGAGCGGGTCGTAATGTGTGGTGATGGCCACCATCCCTCTGCCGGATATGAGCACGTTGAAAAGCCCGCCCGCCACCACGGAGGTGAGCTTTCGCATCATCCGCACCTGCCAGGTCAGGCCATCCTGAAAAGCCAGCAGGTCGTTGCCGTTGATGTATATCGACTCGTTATCGAGGTTGAGGATCGATATTTTCTTTCCGCTGTCCGCCAGGTACAGCTTCCCCTCCCCCTGCGCTTTGGTCAGCCGGGCGCCCTCGCCTGTGAAAAACTTTTTCATCGCCTCCCCCAACCCGGTTTCCAGAATCCCTTCTCTGGTGAACTTTATCGGGCCTCGATACGCCACCATGGATCCCATCTTCATCCAGACCAGCCCCTTCAGGTTCACCTCCAGCATCCTGTCGCTCTCCAGCTCAAAATGCCCCTGTCCCCGGTCCTTCTCCCCCGTGGTATGGACGAACTCCTTCAATGAAAATCTACCCATAGTGCTCACTTGCCCTTCTGGCTTCCCTTAGGTTTTTTTCCGGCCTTGGCCTTGGCTTTTGGCAAGTGCAGCCTATACTCCAGGCTGTCCACCAGCGCCCGCCAACTGGCCTCTATGATATTCGGCGACACCCCCACCGTCCCCCATCGGCGCTCGCCATCGCCCGATTCTATCAGCACCCGGGTCATAGCGGCGGTCTTGGAGCTTTCGTCGAGCAGACGCACCTTGAAGTCGTGCAGTTCCACGTCGGCGATCTCTGGGTATTGTTGCCGCAAGGCCATGCGAACCGCCTTGTCCAGCGCGTTCACAGGGCCATTGCCCTCCGCCACCGCGTGAGTGGTGGAACCGTCAGGCATTTTCAGCTTTATCACCGCCTCGGCCCAGTTGTCCCCATGGATATCGGAGAAGTTGGAGATCACCCTGGCGCGCACCACCTCGAACTTCCTCTTCCA
>JAOUNV010000337.1 GCA_029880775.1 Nitrospinota bacterium
CAGGAGGCGGAGGGATTGCCTTCGCTGACGGTGACCTCGCAGGCCGCGGCCAATGCTGTGATGTTGGGCGGGGGTTATTTCACTCCTCTGCCAGGTTACATGAACAAGGCGAACGCCATGGGCGTGGCGAATGGGATGAAAACTTCCTCCGGGCTGTTCTGGCCCACTCCAGTGGTTAATATCACGAAGAGCGTGGAGGGAATCGGCGGCGCCAAAAGGATAGCCCTGCGCGACCCGAACATGGTTGGAAACCCCATCATTGCCATGCAGGATGTGGAAGCGGTGGAGGAGGTGACCGAGGATGAAATGACCGCCATGGCAACGAATGTGTTTGGCACAACAGACGCCGCCCACCCTGGAGTGGCCACCTTTATGTCCCAGGGGCGCTACATAATCTCCGGCCCCATCCAGGTATTAAGCTTCAGCTATTTCCAGCAGGATTTTCCCGATACGTTCCGCACAGCGGTGGAGATAAGAAACGAAATCGCCGAACATGGCTGGGAAAAGGTGGTGGGCTTTCAGACCAGAAATCCTATGCACCGAGCCCATGAAGAGCTGTGCAGGATGGCCATGGAGGCCACCGGGTGCGACGGTATCCTGATCCATATGCTTCTTGGCAAGCTCAAAGCGGGAGACATCCCGGCCAATGTGCGCGACGCGTCTATCCGGAAAATGGTGGAGTTATATTTCCCGCCCAACAGTGTGATGATCACCGGCTATGGATTCGACATGCTATACGCCGGCCCGCGCGAGGCGATCCTGCACGCCATATTCCGCCAGAACTGCGGCTGTACTCATTTCATCGTAGGACGGGACCACGCCGGGGTGGGGGATTATTACGGCCCATTTGACGCTCAGGCCATTTTTGACACCGGCGTGCCGGAGGGGGCGCTGGATATCGAGATATTCCGCGCCGATCACACCGCATGGTCCAAAAAGCTGAACCGCGTGGTGATGATGAGGGACGCGCCGGACCATACCAAAGACGACTTTGTTCTGTTGTCAGGCACCAAGGTCCGCCAGATGCTGGGCGCCGGGGAAGCTCTTCCGGCTGAGTTTGCGCGCCCGGAGGTGGCGAAAATTCTTAGCGATTATTACCAGAAACTGGATAACCGGTAACCACTTCTATGACAACAACCATGATCCTGGCCACTCGCAACAAAGGGAAACTGCGCGAGTTCAACCACGCCTTCGAGGGAACGGGAATAGAGTTTCAGTCGCTGCTGGAGATGGATGGCGCGCCCGATCCTGAGGAAACTGGCGAGACATACGAGGATAATGCGCGGATAAAGGCGCGAGCGACCGCCCAGTATACCAACCTGCCCACTGTGGCGGACGATAGCGGGATAGAGATTGACGCCATGCCGGGCGAGCTGGGGATCAAAAGCGCTCGGGCCTGGGGGGGCATGGCCTACGACAAGATCAACGATATTCTGCTGGAAAGGCTGCAAGGCGCCACCACCCGCGCCACGCGATATGTCTGTGCCATTGCCTATGTGGACCCTGCCACCGGCGCCGAGGAACTGGTGAAAGCCACTTGTGAGGGAGTGATCCATGACCGGCAGGAGGGAGCCGGGGGGTTTGGTTACGACCCGATATTCTTTCTGCCGGAGTTCGGCAAGACCATGGCTCAGCTCCCACTGGAGACCAAAAACCAGATAAGCCATCGCGCCAAGGCGATGGAATTGCTGAAGGAGAAGCTGATTCGGAAGTGAATCTGCGGCTGGGGACGATTCTTCGCGTAATCGTTAAGGGAAAAATCACCGCTGCTGCCCCCCGATAGAGGCTCATCAACCCCTCGCGCTGTCTCATAAAAGATACTGGAGCCAGGCTACGTATTACATAAAAGAGACAGCTGCTAGCTGCGGTATGGAGTAGAATGCCATATTATGATAGTTTTCAACTTGCTAAATCCATATGGGAATAAACATAAGGGGCTAATAATATACTAGCTTTAAATTCCGATAGATGAACTGAGATATGTGGACAAATGACCGCAATATGAGGGGGGATAAAATGCAACCAACCTCCCATAAATGCAAAAGAGTGTTACATAAGACTTTGGTGGGAAAATATTTGGCTTATTACTTGCTATATGGTAGTATACAAGGAGGTCAGGATGTTCAAAATAAGGAAGTTATTTAGCGATATGATTAGCGCAACTGGAAAAAAAAGCGCGGGAGCTACTGCTGTGAAAAAGAGTGTTGAGAAACGATCCGCTGTGGTGGGCAAAGGCATCGTTGAAAAGCGTCAGTCCAACAGAATAAAAGTTGGTGATGTGATCAATGGAACCAGTGTCGACCCTGTGTTTCACAGTTACCTTCCATTCAAGGCTAAGGTGGTGAACATTTCTGCCGAGGGTATTCAGCTGGCCATCGCAAAGGGGGCGGCGCAGATCGAGGAAGGGACGAAGATTATCATAATTCCCCCGTCGATGAAGGAAGTATCCGCCAGCAGCAAGGAAGCGGTGGTTATCTGGACAAAGGATCACGGCAAGTTCATTGTCTGCGGCTGCATGCTAATGAACAACTCCACCCGGAGATAAATCCCAACTGGGGTGTTTTGTTGGCGCACGGGCTCGTTTTGTCGGTTATTGCTCAGGTGTCGTCGAATATAAAGTTCCCCTGAAAATAATTCCCCCCTTCCTGTTCATCCTTCAGCGTTTTCTATCGCTTCGATCATCTCCACCACTGCCTGAGAAAACCCCACCATCACGGCCCTGGCGACTATGGCATGGCCTATATTGAGCTCATCCAATTCCGCAATGGCTGCGATGGGAGCCACGTTTGAAAGGTTCAACCCATGCCCGGCGTGAGGGACCAATCCCAGGCCTCCGGCAAGCTTGCTCATGGCCTTGATTTTTTTCAGTTCCGCAGTTCGCTCTTTCCTCAGTTTGGCCTCGCAATATCGCCCGGTGTTAAACTCCACCGCGTCCGCCCCCACATCTGCCGCAGTCCGGGTGGTGTCCTCATCAGGATCGATGAACAAAGAGACAAGAATCTTTTTCGCCTTGAACCGCTCGATAATCGAGCCTAGCTTGCGTCGACCCCGCGCCAGGTTCAGCCCCCCCTCGGTGGTTACCTCCTGGCGCCGCTCCGGCACGAAAGTGACTTGCCACGGGCGGGTTTTCAGGGCGATCTCCACAATTTCCGGCGCCGCAGCCATTTCCAGATTCAGCTTGGTGGATATCCTTTTCTTGATCCGCGCCACGTCTCCATCCTGGATATGCCGCCTGTCCTCGCGCAGGTGGACCGTGATCCCGACGCAACCCGTCGCTTCCGACAGCAGAGCCGCCTCC
>JAOUNV010000339.1 GCA_029880775.1 Nitrospinota bacterium
TTTATATGGTCTCAGTAAATGCAATTTCTTAAATAGGGAGACAAAAAATGCAATACGCCACCGAGAGCAGGGACAACTTTCTTTTTGTTTTTGAGGGAATTCGCCACATCTTTTCAATTGCTGGAATTGCGGCCCTGATAATTTACGTAATCTTCTAGTTGACATCCATGGTCATGAGAAAATAGGCTATGCGTTTACCCTGACCGATCAGGTATCAACACCGAGTAACGGAAAATTTAGTCTTCATTACTTTATGACCATGGAAAATGCGCGAGGCGTGGACAGCGCCAAAACAGAAAAGCCCTTGCGGCGGGAAACAATCGCCCAGCTAAACTGGCCACTTCATATCTTTCTTTGGATCACAGGAATCATCATTTGCACGGTCGCCCTTTTAGAGAGCTACCTTCAACTAAGTGGGTCGAGCTATTACTTGCTCGGCTTCGTCCAGCATTACGGTTACCTGGATAAATATGGCCAGGCCAACGAACCAAGCAAAGGGATATGGCACCTGATCGGCATCGTAGGCACCGCCTGCTTCATAATCATGATGTCTTATTCCATCCGCAAAAGGTTTAGCTTCATGGTGGACGCAGGTTCGCTTCGCTCCTGGCTGGACGTCCACATGTTCCTGGGGATCGTGGGGACGGTTCTCACCACCACGCATACCACATACAAGCTCGGCGGGCTGGTTTCCATCAGCTTCTGGTGCATGATTATCGTCGCCTCCAGCGGTCTTTTGGGCCGATATCTCTATGGATGGATTCCCCATCAGGTGTCTGGTAAGGAGCTGGAGATGGAAGAAATCCGCGCCTACCTGGAAGCCTCCGATCAGCAGATGCAAGACACCCTGGGCAAAAGCCCCAAGATCGTGAAATACTACGACCAGATCAGCTCCCCACCCGGGTCCGACAAGGACAACGCCCTGGTGGCCATATTCAAAATGATCTTTTTCGATATTGCCAATATGCTTCTTATCGGCAAAATCTGGGTGGAGCTGATTATGGAAAAGGAACTACCCACCAGCGCGAAGAAGCAGCTGTTCTCTATGATCCGGGAGAAGAACAGCATGCTGCGCTCCAGAAACTTTTTGACCACAGCCCAGCGTCTGCTGCACTATTGGCACGTTTTCCACAAGCCCCTGGCGGTGATGATGTTCATCGTGATGGTTATACACGTCATTGTCTGGTTTCTCTTCGGGGCTCACGATATATAAACCCATAGCGAAAAAGGCTCCTGGAACATGGAATTCTTTCTCAGTGTATTAGAGGGCTACCCGGTCCTCGTCTCCGCCATCATTCTGGCCTCGATAACCGTGGTCCCATACTTGATACATGAAAGGCGCAAGTCTAATAAGGTGCAGGCGGCCATCAGCAAGGCCAAGAAACTGGGCCTTTGGGAGCCGGTGACCATGCATCCGAAGGTGAACCGGGATGTCTGTATCGGCAGCGGGGCCTGCGTCTCCGCCTGTCCGGAAGGCAAGATCCTGGGGCTGGTGGACA
This sequence comes from Nitrospinota bacterium, assembly GCA_029880775.1. GTDB lineage: Bacteria > Nitrospinota_A > UBA7883 > UBA7883 > UBA7883 > JAOUMU01. Next base: position 1,500 of record JAOUNV010000339.1, read on the forward strand.
ACAAGTCGATGACCATATGCGCATCGGAGTGCGTGGGGCATGGCGCCTGCGCCCGGGCCTGCCCGGTGGGGGCCATAGAGCTGGTCTTCGGCACAGAGCGCCGCGGAGTGGACATCCCCCAGGTGCACCCAAACTTTGAAACAAACGTAAAGCGCTTGTATATAGCCGGAGAGCTGGGCGGCATGGGGCTGATCCGCAACTCGGTCTCCCAAGGTAAGGAAGCGGTGGGCTACATCGCTGACGAAATGAAAGGCGCCCCATACAAGTCCCAGGGGGTGATCGATATTCTGATAGTGGGCGCTGGGCCCGCAGGGCTCTCCGCCACTTTGATGGCGAAAAAGGAGGGGCTCAACTATATCGCCATAGAGCGCGAGGATGAGGCGGGAGGCGCGATTCTTTCCTATCCCAGGGCCAAGGTGGTGATGACATCTCCGGCCGAGCTTCCAATTTACGGCAAGGTTTTGAAAAAAGAGATCAGCAAGGAGGAGCTGATGGCCTTGTGGGGGGATATAGCCGCAAAGACCCGCATTAAGATATCCACCAAGGAGGCGATGATATCCTCCGAATCTAAAGGTGAATACTTCGAGGTGAAGACCTCCAAGAGAACCATATTAACGCGATACCTGCTTTTGACCATTGGCCGCCGTGGCTCCCCCAGGAAGCTGGATGTCCCGGGGGAGAAATCGCCCAAGGTAATGTATCGCCTGCTGGAGCCGGAGCGTTACGCCAACCAGAAGCTACTGGTGGTGGGAGGCGGCGACAGCGCTTTGGAATCGGCAATGTCGCTTGCCTCCCAGGCGGGAAACCAGGTCACCCTATCCTACCGAGGCGAAGCGTTTTCCAGAGCCAAGGCGCCCAACCGGGCCCGCCTGGACGCTATGGCGGCCGAAGGGAAAATAAACGTTCTTTACCAATCCAATGTTTTAAAGTTCCGGGGGGATAAGGTCGATATCAGCCATGGCCAAAAAGTCATCCAGGTGGAGTTTGACTTCGCCTTTGTGCTGGCAGGCGGGGTGGCGCCCAACGATTTTTTGAAAAAAGCTGGAGTTATTGTGGAGACCAAATACGGCACCAGGTAGACTTTTTTTGTTACAGACGTGTCATTTTTTCGAAGAACTCATCACATTTCCTTGGTAATATCCATACAATGGTGTATAATTACATCCGATTCGTATGGTTGAGGTAATCTTTTCTTCCTGTCCTGGGAAGAACAATTGTCGCAAGCGATATTTTTTATCTAATCGTTTTCATATCTAAAGATTTTTTGAGGTGTTTATGAACCAAGGCAACCTGGAGACTCTCAAGCTTTTGTTGAGCGAAACCCGTTCGCTGTACCACCATATGAAATTAATCGCCGAGGATACCTACCAGGAAGAGACCATGTCCGGCGGAAACCGAGGCATCCTGCATGACCTGGCGTGCCTTGGCCCCCAAAGCGAAACCCAGTTGGAAAAGCTGAGGCCCCTTTCCAGAATACATATCGAGGAGATGGTAGCCCCTCTGAGGGAGAGTGGATATATTCGGAACACTCCAAATACTGACGATAAAGAATATCCCCTGGTTGAGCTGACCGCCAAGGGGTTTGACTTCATCAAATCTGGCGATAAAAGAGAGATGGATATCCTGACCAATATCTCCCACTCTGTGCCAAAGGAGGACATACTTGTGGCGCTGGATGTCTTAAGGTCCGTCCGCAAATCATTCGATGGTGACGCATGCAACAACCTTGTGCACATCGGGGATCGCGACCAGGAGCGAATGGCAGGGTAACCCCAGCG
>JAOUNV010000338.1 GCA_029880775.1 Nitrospinota bacterium
GGTGTATACATCACCCCGGACCTGAAAAAGGTATTCGAGGAAGCGCTTCTCCAGACGGACCGGCTGCGCGACGACTTCGTCACATCGGAGGCGCTGTTGCTGGCGCTTTTGGGCGACAGGCAGGCGGCGACCATACTGAAAATAAAAACCGCCGATACCATGACGGCGCTAAAGGAGATCAGGGGGAGCCAGAGAGTTCATGACCAAGACCCGGAATCGAAATATCAGGCGCTAGATAAATACACACAAGATTTGACCGCCCAGGCCCTGGCCGCCAAGATGGACCCGGTTATCGGGCGGGACGAGGAGATTCGACGGGTGATGCAGATATTGTCGCGCAGGACGAAGAACAACCCGGTGCTGGTCGGCGAGCCAGGCGTGGGGAAGACCGCCATAGTGGAGGGGCTGGCCAGAAAGATCATAGACAACGACGTGCCGGAGACCCTGAAGAACAAGAAGCTTCTGGCGCTGGACCTGGGCTCCCTGATCGCAGGGTCCAAGTATCGTGGCGAGTTTGAGGATCGGCTAAAGGCTGTGATCAACGAGGTGGAGCGCTCCGATGGCGGGATCATCATGTTCATAGACGAGCTGCACACCGTGGTGGGGGCTGGCGGCGCAGAGGGAGCCATGGACGCTGGAAACCTTTTGAAGCCCGCCCTGGCCAGAGGCAAGCTGCGGACTATCGGCGCCACCACATTGAAGGAGTACCGCCTGCATATCGAAAAGGACGCCGCCTTCGAGCGCCGGTTCCAGCCTGTCATGGTGGAGGAGCCTTCCGTCAAGGATTCCATCTCCATCCTGCGGGGACTTAAGGAAAAGTACGAGGTCCACCATGGCGTGCGGATACAAGACAACGCAATCGTGGCCGCCGTCACCTTGTCGGACAGATATATAACCGACAGGTTTCTGCCAGACAAGGCCATTGACCTGATGGACGAGGCGGCAAGCTCCATCAGGATAGAGATCGACAGCAAGCCCACGGAGGTGGACCGCTTCCACCGAAAGATTCGCCAGCTGGAGATAGAGCGCCAGGCTCTGATAAAGGAGAAGGACAGCGCATCGGCCAAAAGACTGGAGACCCTGGTCCGGGAACTGGCTGATATCAGGGAGTCGAGCGACACTCTGGAGCTGAAATGGAACCACGAAAAGGAACTGATCGAGAGGCTGAAAAACTCCGACAGGATGATAGAGGATCTGCGACGGGAGGCGGAGTCTGCCGAACGGGAAGGGAAGCTGGAAAGGGCGGCGGAGATAATCTATGGCGAGATACCGGCGGTGCAGAGAAAAAGCGCGGAAGCCAAGGCGGCCATGGAGGAGATTGTGGCAGGGGACAAAATCCTGAAGGAAGAGGTGACCGCCGAGGATATCGCCAGGGTGGTCAGCCGCTGGACCGGGGTGCCGGTGGCCAGGATGTTGGCGGAGGAATCGGAAAAACTGGTCAATATGGATCAGGGGATCGCAGGCCGGGTGATGGGGCAGAAGACGGCCATAAAGGCGGTGTGCAACGCCATCCGCCGCAGCCGCGCCGGACTGCAGGAGGAGAGCCGCCCATTAGGCTCATTCATTTTCCTGGGGCCCACCGGGGTGGGGAAGACAGAGTTGGCCAAGGCGCTGTCGGAATTTCTGTTCGACACGGAAAAAGCTATGGTGCGCATAGACATGAGCGAGTATATGGAAAAGCACTCGGTGGCCAGGCTCATCGGGGCGCCTCCCGGCTATGTGGGGCACGAGGATGGGGGCCAGCTGACCGAGGCGGTGCGGCGGCGGCCATACAGCGTAGTGTTGTTTGACGAGATAGAAAAAGCCCATCCTGATGTGTTCAACACGTTGCTGCAGATGCTCGACGATGGCAGGCTCACCGACTCCAAGGGGAGGACCGTGAACTTTAGAAGCACCGTCATTATCATGACTTCCAACTTGGGGAGCCGGGAGATCGCCGAACATTCCGAGGATAAAGCCCGGCAGGAAACCGCCGCCAGGGAGACCCTCAAATCGGCATTCCGGCCAGAATTCCTGAACCGGATCGACGAGGTGATAATCTTCCAGGGGCTCACCCGGCAGGAGATACAAGATATCGCCAGGCTGCAGATTGATATGGTGGCCGCCCGGCTGGCGAAAAAGGATATATCGCTGCAAGTCTCCGACGAGGCGCTGACCATGCTTGCGGCGGAGGGCTACGACGAGGTGTATGGCGCCCGGCCCTTGAAGCGGCTGATTCAGAATGAGATTCTTGACGAGTTGTCGTTATTGATCGTGGAAGGAAAGATCAAGGAAAAGGATACGGCGACGGTGGATGTGGAGGATGGGCGGATCAGTGTGAAAAAAGACGCGCCGCCGGTGACCCAGGGGGCGCTGCGCCTGATCTAGAAAACTCCCGCCTGCCACAGGATGAAGCTAAAGTAGCAGGCAAGGATAGCGGCGCCAGGAATCCTCCCCATCCGGCCCATGGCCGCGAATGGAATCACCACCAGAGAAAATGCGAACATTACCATCATCTCCCCGGCCCATGTGCTGGCGCCCACCGGGATGGGCCTGGCAATGGAGGTGGCGCCCATTACAAACCCTACATTGAATATGTTGGAGCCAATGGCGTTGCCCACGGCGATATCCGATTTTTTCCGATACGCCGCCACCACAGTGGTGGCCAGCTCCGGCAGGCTGGTGCCCACCGCCACGATGGTCATGCCGATGACAAGCTCACTGATATGCAGCGCCCTGGCGATGGATATGGCTGACTCCACCAGAAAATGGGCGCCAAGCAAAACCCCGCCGATCCCGAGAGCGGTGATCATAAGCGCTTTGCTCAAGCCATCTCCATGTTCCTTCTTCTCCGCTTCGATCGCCTCGATATCCACTTCGTCCATATGACTTCCGGCGGTCTTCACACAATAGAGAGTGAAGGCGATTAACCCTGCTATCAATATGACGCCATCGATCCTGGACAGCTCTCCGTCATAGCTCATCGCCAACAGAGCCGCGGAAAACGTGAGCATCAGCGGGATGTCCCTGGCGAATGTCCGCCGCTGGATCGACACGGTGAAAAACGCCGCCCCCGCCGCCAGCACCAGGCCGATGTTGGCGATATTGGAACCCACCACGTTGCCCAGGGCGATATCGTCCGCCTGGCGAAACACCGCCACAAGGCACACCACAAGCTCCGGCAGGCTGGTGCCGAAGGCCACCACCGTCAGCCCGATTATCACAGGGTTGACTCCCAGCACCAGCGATGTGTTGATAGATCCGGAGACCAGGTATTCGGCGCCGTAATAGAGCACCA
>JAOUNV010000341.1 GCA_029880775.1 Nitrospinota bacterium
CGATGAAGCTTGGCATCAGCAAGTTCAAGGAGCGCGGCGGCAAGCTTGTGGTGGTGAACCCTGTCCGCTCCGGCTATGGAGCGGTGGCGGATGAGTGGATCCCCGTGCGACCCGGCACAGACGGCGCCCTGATCATGGGTATGTTAAAGGTGCTGCTGGAGAATGGATTGTTCGACCGCGAGTTTCTGCTGACACAAACCAACGCGCCCCAGCTTGTGGTATTGGACGAGGGGGGCGAGGACGAAGGGCTCTTCTGGCAGGAGGGTAAGTTCGAAGATAGCGACCATACCGCAAACTATGTGTGGGACACGGTCACCAATTCGCCGAAGCCTTTTGGCGAAAAGGGAGTGAAGCCGAAGCTGGTGGGGGAGTTCAAGACCCCCGACGGCAAGAGGGTGAAGACGTCGTTCACACTGCTCTCCGAGCGGGTGCTGGCCGATTATCCGCTGGATAAAGTGAGCAAGATCACCGGTGTGCCGAAGGAGCAGATAGAGCGGGTGGCGCTGGAGATGGGAGTCATCGCCCGGGATGAGACGATAACGCTCCCCATAGAGTGGACCGACGCCTTTGGCGAGCATCATAAAACTGTCACCGGCAACCCGGTGTCGATCTTCGGTATGAGGGGGCTTGCCGCCCACTCCAATGGGTTCCAGACCATCCGCGCATTCTCCACCCTGATGATGGCGCTGGGGATTGTGGATCGCCCCGGTGGATTCCGCCACAAACCGCCATTCCCGAAGCCGATCCCTCCGTGCCCCAAGCCTATCGATGGTCCGCAATATATACAGCCGAACACGCCATTGCCCAACCCGCCGCTGGGATTCCCCACCAAGCCGGAGAACCTGATGATCAACGAGGATGGCTCGCCGGTGCGGATAGATAAGGCGTTTAGCTGGGAGTTTCCGCTGACGGCCCACGGCATGCTGCAAAACGTCATCACCAATGCTCACAACCACGACCCTTACAAAATAGATACGCTGATCCTCTTTATGGCCAACATGGCGTGGAACTCCAGCATGAACACCAGCCGCATGCTGGAGATGCTGCGGGCCAAGGACGATAGCGGCGAACACCGCATCCCCTTTATCGTGGTTTCCGACGCGTTTTATTCAGAGCAGGTGGCCTATGCCGACCTGGTGCTGCCAGACACCACATACCTGGAGCGCCACGATGTCCTCTCCCTGCTGGACAGACCAATCAGCGAGGTGACTGGCCTGGTGGACAGCATCCGCCAGCCGGTGATCGATGCGCCGGAAGGGTGCGAGCCTTTTCAGGAGACATTGCTGAAGCTTGCGGGCAGGCTGGGGTTGCCCGGCTTTTGTGACGACGCAGGCAAGGCGAAGTTTCGCGACTACAAGGATTTCGTCATCAACTGGACAGTGGCGCCGGACACACCGGTGGGCTTTCTGGCCGGATGGCGCGGCAAGGAGGGGCGGGACCATATTGTGGGGGAGCCGAACCCGGATCAGTGGGAGATGTATGTCAAGAACGGTTGTTTCTTCGAGCTGGAGCTGGAGGAGTCGTTGCAATACAACCGCAATATAAACCAGGGGTACTTGAACTGGGCGCTGGACCATAAGCTTATCCGCCGCAACGACCCGATCATAATGAAAATCTACTCGGAGACGCTGCAGCGCTTCCGTCTGGCCGCCAAGGGGACGCGCAAAGGGCGCCAGCCAAAAACCGAGGCCACCCGTCGGCGTATCCAGAAGTATTTCGACCCGGTTCCGTTCTGGCATCCGCCGCTGGAGGACTATCAGGTGGACACGGAGAAGTACCAGATCCACGCCATCACGCAACGGCCCATGCCGCAATACCATGCGTGGGACTCGCAGAACGCGTGGCTGCGCCAGATCATCGGGCAAAACTTTTTATACATGAATCCTATCCTGTCTAAAAAGCTGGGTCTGGCGGAGATGGACTGGGTGTGGGTGGAGTCGTCCCACGGCAAGATACGTTGCCAGATGAAGACGACCCAGGCTGTCCAGCCAGACACGGTGTGGACCTGGAACGCTATCGGCAAACATCCGGGCGCCTGGGCTCTGGACCCGAATGTGGATGAGGTCCAGAAGGCTTTTCTGCTGAATCATTTGATCACCGAGGAGATATCGGACGGTGATGGCGGATACATTTCCAATTCCGACCCGATCTCCGGTCAGGCGGCGTGGTATGACCTGCGAGTGCGGATATGGAAGGCCGAAGAAGCGGGGTCGTGGCCACAGTTCACGCCGATCAAGCAGCCGCCGGGGATGAAGGAAACGCCCGATATACTGCGCTACTCCTCGTCCGGAAAGAAGTGAAACTATGACAAAACAGCTTGCGTTAGTGATAGACCTGAATACATGTGTGGGGTGCCACGCCTGCGGCGCCATCTGCAAGTCTTGGAACACCTCCGGCCAGTTCGGCCCTCTCACCGACCATAACCCCTACGGCAAGGATGTCACAGGTGTCTGGTTCAACCGTATCCAGACTTATGAGGTGGGGGAATACCCTGACGTGGAGGTGGTTCACTTTCCGAAGTCGTGCATGCACTGCGTGGACGCGCCCTGTGTGCCGGTGTGCCCCACCAACGCCACATACAAAAGAGAAGAGGATGGCATCGTCCTGGTCAATTACAACGACTGCATAGGGTGCAAGTATTGCTCCTGGGCGTGCCCATACGGATGCCGGGAATTCGACCATCATGATGGGGTGATGAAAAAATGCACCTTGTGCGTGGACAGGATTTATGACGAGACCCTGCCGGAGGAGGAGCGGATCCCCGCCTGTGTGCTGGCCTGTCCGGCAAAGGCCAGAAGCTTTGGCGATATCAACGACCCGGAGTCTGAAGTCTCCCACGCCATCCGCGAAAAAATGGGGCACAAGCTGATGCCGGAGACTGGGGCGAACCCGGCCAACCACTACCTGCCGCGACGAAAAACCCATGTGGCATTGGATCTGGACCAGGTGACTGTGAAGAGACAAAAGGCCATTATCGTCACACGCAAGAGCGCCGAGGAGGGCGAAACGTTGATAGAAGACTTCGGGATCGGAGGTTGATATGAGGCCGGAATATTCATTGATCTTGTTGACCGTGCTGGCCGGGGCGGGCCAAGGGCTGTTTGTGTTTCTGGCCACGGGGGACATGGTCGGCTTCTCCAAGGGGTCCCGCCTGCCGCCGATGACCACCGTCACCGGGCTGGGTGTGGCGCTGGCGCTGACGCTGGCCGGGATGGCGGCTTCGTTTTTCCACCTTACTCACAAGGCGCGGGGGATAAAGGCGATCAA
>JAOUNV010000342.1 GCA_029880775.1 Nitrospinota bacterium
TTTCATCCTGTCCTCATATTTTTGTTGTTGTTCCTTTATAAACATCCCTGTTGATAATGTATTGGCGGCTGTGGCGGTGTAGTGTGGTGGCGTGTTGCTCTCATCTTGTCGTTTATTATCCAGAAAGCCAGCTTCGGTGTATGGGCGGTTTGGGCGGGTCTGGTCAACGAAATGGCCTTTATCCGGGTGACAAACTATTCTTGAAAGAGGCGTCCCGTATTAATGCCGGTTTGCAAGGATGTAATCTCATGTTGAGTGGGTTAACTCAGGGGGATGCCGAAATTCTTGGCGCCTTTTCTTTATCAAGTGGGGGGAAGGCCCTGATCCTCCTGGCAGCCCATCTATTATAGGGCCGGGATTTTTAGTCGATTTCCACCCCGGAGAGTATCCCCGGAGCCCTCAAACCACAGACCCCGTTTAAATTCGCCTACATTGCGTTTAAATTCGGAGCTTTGCATGCCGGTAATGGCTCAGGATACCCCCGGATCAAAACGCCGTGGCGGAGCGATAAGCGCGACTGACGCGAAACGGACAATATTGTCCTGTATTTCCCCCTGTTTTTGCCCTGATATTCGACCGATTGTCGGCGAAAATATGGTGAATATGAGGGGAAAATGAGCTTCCCTGGCGTACTCGGCCCCAGAAATTAAAACGCGGAGCGTTTAAACGACGTTGCAATGATTTTAAGAGGAATTGCAGCCGTCATTTATTATCAACCCGGCAAGCGCCAATCCTGGGAGCTAAGGGCGCCCCCTTTTTTATGCCCGCATGCAATCCGGATTAATCGGTAAAGAAACACCTTTTAAATCGCCGTGGATATGGGGCCTTCAGGTTGGTGAAGCCTTCTTTCACGGCGCTTCCGCATTTCGCGGAAGCGCTATTTTGCACGCCGTATCAGATTGACAGGCGCAAAGATCATTTTGGTGGTGTTATTGTTGGTGGTTCTGGTGCTGGCGGAGGGATCTTCCCGCTTTTGGGCTCCTCAATACCTACCTGTCGCATGCTGTTCATAACACTCTCCTTCATTTGATTGGGCATGTTGTAGTTAACGAAAGGTCATTCTGGGGCTGGGGTAGGGATAGTCCCAGGTTCTTTTATAGTTGGTTCGGGATCTTTGAATATAGAATCCTGTTTCTTAGAATCCATAGTACTCACCTCCTTTTGATTGATTGGGCATGTTGCAGCTAACAAAGAGTATAATGAAAACAACTCCAGCAATGAAAGCAGTTCCTGCCAGAAATGTCAAGAATTTGTAGCAAAAATCATAGAAATTGCCCGGTGGTTTGGCATTTGTGTTGCTCTGGAACTTTTTCCACCAGACCAATTGCTCGTCTTGATTTGCTATGGCTGGGAAGTATGAGAGCAAGATAAAGGTAAGACTTAATGCCCACAATCCCCATGCATTAAACAGATATTCTGAGTTAACTATTGGATCGGTTGCAAGCTTGTCTGTAAAAACCATTGAAATGCCCAAGGCGCCACCTGCTAAAGAAACGGTCAGTTTGCCCCTGTATTCTTCTGCTTTAAGCCTGATTTCAATAAGAAGCGCCCGATGGTCTAAGTATTCTTGGCGCGGATATTTGCCTGTTTCCTCAAAAGGCTTATCTGAACTTGAAGAACCAGCAGGTTTAGGGGCAATCGGCCTCGTTTTGCTACTTCCACTGTTGATGTTGCGTTTTCTCTTCTTTTTTGTCATTTCTCATCACCAGCCGTAATCTTGGCGATCTTCAGCGCCTTGCGTTTATAGAGGCCTTTGCTGGCCGGGGTGGCGCCGGATTCCTCTTCATATAGATATGTGGCCAGCCGCGCTCTCCTATTCAGGTCCAGCTTCAGGCCATGTTCACTGTTTATTTCTTCCACCGCCTGCATGGCCAGCACCAGCATTCCTGCGTCTATCTTTGCCTTGAAAGAGCCGGCATGGGGAGCTTCTTTTCCCAGGATCAACCAGAACGGATCAATTCCCCTCTCTATAAAGAATCTCAGAACCTTGAAGGGAGGAGCGTTCTTCCCCATCTCGTAATTCTGGTAAGTGCTCATTCCTATATCCAGCGCCTCCGCCACCTGGGTCTGTGTCATCTCCAGTTTTGCCCTGGATTCGGCCAATCTTTTCTCCAAGGGCAACTCCTGGGCGGCCTCTTTCTTCCATGGCTCAGGTGCCCAGAATCTTGTGTAATGCTCCATCGCCTGGGAAGCCTCTGGATCACCTGAAACGTAGGCCCTCATTCCTTCGCCAGTGGCCAGCCATTGGACGTTCACCTTGGCCGCTTTTGCGATTTTGATAAGATTCTCCAAACCTGGAAGGGATTTACCTATGCGATATGATCGCATTAAGCTATCAGGTATTCCGCATTTCTTTGAGAACTCATTTGCGCTTTTGTGCTCTTTGATTATCGAGTCTAACCTGTCTTTAAAATCTAATGAATCCATGACTCTTTCAGTGTTCTTCCAGGCCATTAAAATTCTTTCTTGACATGTTAGCGGTATTCTTCTAATATAGCGGCATTGTGAAAGGGCGTGATATGGATATGACACCAGATTGGCACTGGGCGGATGTAAAATCCGGATTGGAAAAAAGAGGGACAAACCTGACCGTATTGGCGAAGAAAAATGGCATATCGCTGCAAGCGCTCGCTGGGGCGGCGCGAAAACGGGCGCCACGAATGCAATCCATCATAGCCAAGGCCTTGGGTGTGCATCCATCCATAATATGGCCCTCCCGATACCATAATAATGGCCAGCCGATCCGCTACAAAGTGGGCCGAAAGCCAAAGGGTTCACCTACGAACGCTAATTCTACCATGCCCAGGAAATCAGGCAAACAGGGAAAGCGGGGCAAATGAAAGACTGGTATTCCACCCGCGAACTGGCCGGACTGCCAGGATTGCCTGGGACTGTTCAAAATGTAACTTCCATCGCTAAGCGAGAGGGCTGGGAAAAACAAAAACGGCAGGGGCGGGGCGGTGGCTTTGAATACAGCTTCAATTCCTTACCTGAGAGAACCCGCCTTTATTTTCGAGCCCAGGAAATCAAAAAAGAACAGGCCAGCCGTCCGGACAAATACGACCGGGACGCGCTATGGGAAGGATATGAATTGGCCGTCACTTGGCGCAAAGAGGAAGCCCATCGGCGAACTTTAGCGTTGGCCATGTTTGAGAAATTGCGGATGGGTGGACTCTCCGTCTCTGAAGCGGGAACTGGCGTGGCCCGACAATATGAGGTCAGCGTCAGGACTATTCATAAGTGGCGGGGGAGGGTGGAT
>JAOUNV010000343.1 GCA_029880775.1 Nitrospinota bacterium
GAGCCCATCTCTGGCGGTATGCTATCCTCGTTAAAGCCGGTATCCTCCGGCCCCTCATCTGTGTATTCTCCGGCGCCGCGCTGGTCCATTTTTTCCAGGGCTTGAATTTGCTCCATGGTCTGCTTGAAGGCTTGTCCCCCACCCATCACAAAAAGAGCCACCACCATCAATGCCACTAAAATCAAAGCCATGATGGACGACAACAGGTACACAAGAAAGAAATTGAGGAACTTCTCCCGGAAGCCATCCAAAAACCGGTTGTAATCCACAGACTGCCCGTTGGCCGCGTCAATGATGATATAGAAGAAACCTCCCCAAAGAGGCGGCATCCAGACAATGTAAAAAAAGTTGACGACAGGCACCATGGAAAGAACCATTACCGCCACGATATAAATAATAAACGCGATGATTAGCGGGCCCATGGAGCCCTTGAAAATTGCCCACCCCTCGGACAGAGCTGAAGTCGAGCCTGATACTTGATTCATATAGTTTCCCTCCCCCTGTAATACTAATCATCATGAAACTTAATTCATAGCAAAAAATTGGCCTGGCCCTGCCTCCCCGCTTCCATCGTTGACCCTCCACCCGGCTTTGATTAAGATGAACCACTCAAGACCGATCTGAAATTAACCATAAGGAAGCCGCCACATGCGAAGCGATCGAATCAAAAAAGGAGTGGAGCGCTCCCCCAGCCGCTCACTGCTATACGCGACAGGGGTCACCGAACAATCGATGGACGCTCCCTTCGTCGCCATAATCTCCAGTTTCACCGACATCATCCCTGGCCACATCGGGTTTCGCGACCTGGAGCGGGCCATCGAAAAGGGAATACACACCGGCGGGGGCCAGGCGTTCCTCTCCTCTGTGCCGGGCGTGTGCGATGGCATCGCCATGGGGCACAAGGGGATGCACTACTCCTTGCCCACTCGCGACCTGATCGCCGACATGATCGAATGTGTGGTGGAGGCTCACGCATTCGACGGGATGGTGATGCTCACCAACTGCGACAAGATTACCCCCGGCATGATGATGGCCGCCGCCCGGCTGGATATCCCCACGGTGGTGGTCACCGCCGGGCCGATGATGGCGGGCGTCCACAGGATGAAGCGCCGCTCTTTAGTGCGGGACACCTTCGAGGCTGTGGGCCAGGTGAGCGCCGGAACTATGACCGAGACGGAGCTTTGCGCCCTGGAAAAGGAAGCGTGCCCCGGCCCCGGCTCTTGCTCCGGCATGTACACCGCCAACACCATGGCCTGTGTGGCCGAAGCCATGGGGATGAGCCTGCCAGGCTGTGCCACCGCCCTTGCCGTCAGTGGCAAGAAGCGCCGCATCGCCTTTGAAAGCGGCGTGGCCATCTGCGATGCGATAAAGAACAATGTTACCGCTCGTCAGATCATGACCCGCCCGGCGTTCGAAAACGCCATCCGGATAGACCTGGCCTTGGGTGGCTCCACAAACACAGCCTTGCATATACCCGCCATCGCCCACGACGCGGGGGTGGATCTGCCACTGGAGACCTTCGACATCTTGTCGCGGGAGACGCCGCAGATATGCAGTGTGCGCCCTGGCGGAGAGGACTTTATCGAGGATATAGAGTACTCCGGCGGCATCCCGGTGGTGATGAAGGAACTTAAAGATAAAATCCACGACCTCCCCACAGTGTCGGGAATCACCACCCACCAGTCCGCCGACGCCTCCCGGAACGATAATCCGGAAGTGATCCGCCCAGCCTCCAACCCCTACAAGAAAGAGGGGGGAATCGTGGTGCTGAAAGGGAACCTGGCCCCTGATGGCGCCGTGGTAAAACAATCAGCCATCACGCCGGAGATGATGAAGTTTTCCGGCACGGCGGTCTGTTTCGACTCTGAAGAGCAGGCGATGGAACGCATCATGAAAGGCGCTGTAAAGGCGGGCCAGGTGGTGATCGTTCGCTATGAGGGGCCGAAGGGCGGCCCCGGCATGCGAGAGATGCTGGCGCCCACGTCCGCCATCGCCGGGCGCGGATTGCAAAACTCGGTGGCGCTGATCACCGACGGGCGTTTCTCCGGCGGCACCCGGGGCCCATGCATCGGGCATGTTAGCCCGGAAGCGATGGAAGGCGGGCCAATCGGCCTGGTAAAAGATGGCGACACGATACATATCGACATACCGGAGAGGACCATGCGCCTGGATGTGGATGACACGGAGCTGGAAAAACGCCGCAGTGAGTGGAAAGCGCCGGAGCCGAAGATCAAAACCGGATACCTGGTGCGCTACGCAAAAGTGGTTTCCAGCGCAGGAAGCGGCGCCATACTGAAGAGTAAACCATGACCTGAGGCCAGATCCTTCTGGCCCACCCCCGCTCTACATGGGAATAGGAGGAGCAGGTGGAGCGGGAGGCGGGTCATTTCTTCTGATCAGCCTTACAATTACCTGGGCTGAGGCCTGGTTGCCGAATCCATCCTGCGCGGTGTATGAAAAACTGTAGGTTCCCGTGCTTTGGCCGGTTAACACCAATATATCTCCACGCTGTGTAACCGTGGCTCCTCCCGGCTGGGTGAAGCTTGCGATGGTGAGGTTGCCGCCGGTATTTGAAGAGTCGTTATCCAGCACAGGCATGCGTACCTCCTCACCCGCAAACCCGATATAGGAGTCGTTATTGACGGTGGGCGGGACGGTTTCCGGATCCAGGTATTCCACATACAAAAACTGCCTTTGAGGGGTTTGCCCGGCAAGCGAGGTTTCAATCACCACACGGTATTGCCCAGGCAAGGCGCTTTTTGCGCTTACCACCACCTGTTGCAGACCGTTCACGGAAACGTCAAGTCCTCCATCGTTGACTATCGTGTTAGTCGCGTTGTCCAGCCTGGCCAATGGCGAGACGTCGGCCAGCCGTTGCGAATTTGAGAGCTGTCTATCGTTGGCCAGCACGTCCACAGTGGAGCTCTCGGCCGATCCTTGTACCAACTGAACATGATCATCCACCACCAGGAATCCTAGCCTTTGGCCGGAAACTCCTCTTAAAGTGTCTGTGAAGACAATCTCTCCGGCGACGTGGGTGTTGAGCGTGACCATAATCAAGTTTGGAGTAGATCTTATCGGAAAGAATGTATTTGTTTCAACTCCAGAACCTTCGCTATTTCTTATGGCCGAGCCGATTTGGGCGCCGGTCTGCTGGTCGTAGGCTATGAAGGAATAAGTATCGGCTCTTAGACTTTCAGCAGGAACAAAATAATGTATAGTTATCGACGTTGAACGAGGAAAAGCTGTGTTTA
>JAOUNV010000344.1 GCA_029880775.1 Nitrospinota bacterium
ATGGGCAGGGGGCCAACACGGATTTTTTCATTCTTTCTTTCCCTTGTCGGCGCCCACCTGGATCATACTCTCCGATTTCAGCATCCACTCCATAGTCATTTCCATCATGATGTCCAGTTCCTGATCGGTGAGCCCCTTAGGATCGAAGCGGAGGCGGTAGTGCATATTCATCAGGTCCAGGGTATCCTCGGTGGGGAGGAGGGGCTGCTCGCTCTTCACCCGGATGATAAACTCAGCCTGGGTTTCCCACGGTCCTCGGTTGAATCCAAGCTCTTGTAGCCTTTTCTCCACCAGGTAATAGGCGGAGGAATGGCCCGGTATGATTTCCGCTCCCTCATAGGCTCCAGCTTGCTCATCCTCTTTCCGCACCTTTGTGTTGGATATTATCCGGTACACAAGGAGCAAAACCAGCAAGACCAGGATCGGCGCCAGGTTTTTTGCGTTCAAGGCCGATTCCTCGCCCCACCTCCATTTCGAGAATTGTAGATATAGAAAAGAGAGCAGGTCGAAGGGCTTCTCAAAATAAGAGCTGTTTTCTTCGTCAGCATCCGTCCACGAGGCGGGTGTAGTGTCGAAAATAGACCACCTCCCGTCCACATAAACCATGGGCCATGCGTGGGCGTCCCTGGATCGAACTATGTACGCGTTTTCCAGCAGGCTGTGCTCATGCGCCAGATATCCCACAAAATATCGGGTGGGGATCCCCGCCTGGCGAAGTATAAGAGTGGTTGCGGTGGCGAAATACTCGCAATGGCCGGAGCGAGTGTTGAAGAGAAAATCCTCCAGGGCCGTGGCGTCGCTTTTTCTAAAAAAATCGGCCATCACCGGGCCGCCTGGCCCCCTGGATCCCGGGGCGCTTTTCAAATCCAGCGAGTATGTGAAGTTACCCCGGAAATGATTGTCGAGTATCCTTAAAATCTCCCTCGGTGACTTTCCCTTCAGTCCCAGCTGTTTCACCAGCAAAGCTATGCCTCTCTCTTCCGCTTTTGGCGTAACCAGATCAGTATCGTCGGGAGGGGAGATGCGGCTCACCCCATCTCCCATGCGCAAAATATATTTCACATATCCCGGCGCTCCGCCCACTTTCACAGTGCCGAGCCTGTTGGCGAACATCTTGTTCGCCGGCAAGCGCTCCAGCCGGTGGGTCTGCAGAGGCATGGCCAAAAGCCCCTCGCCGCCGGACAGATATGTGTGCACGGCAAGCCGGGACGGGCTCCCCGCAGGTTCGGCGAATTTCCAGTCCAGGCCGTTGGACTCGGAGAACCTGCCCACCAGGGGAGCCTTCATCGCATACCAGGAGCCGAGCCTGAAAATGTTGTAGCTGGAGATGGGCAGGTATGTCTGCGCCAGATAACCTTTGTCGTTTTCCACGCGATATACAATAGAGCCGGAGTCCTTTAACCTGCCGATTTCGCCTATCGACGTGCTGGTGGTAAAGGGGTCTGGCTGGTTTAAAAACATCTTCGTGTACAGGTCGATAAGGTTTTCCTCCACCTTATCCTGCAGCCGCTGCAGCCCCACGCTCCCCGTGTATCCAGCGGCCAGAATGAGCGCGAAAAGCGGGATCCAGTAATAAGCCGGAAAGCTTTTCGGGCGGATGCTCCAGAGTATCAGGAAAGCGCACACACCCATGAAAGCATAGAACCAAATCGACCTGACGTTGGCCGCGCTGGCGGAAGCTATCACCAAAACAAGATATGGGTATTCGATGTTGATAGCCGGTGGTATATCGCCAGGGCCACGGCTTTTGGCGTTTCGCATAAAGAAAGAAAAAACCGCCACATCTATTTTTGCCCGGTCACCGTAGACCTGGGCTGCGGCGATGGGCAGAAACATCAACGGGACCCATTGGAATAGCCGCAGGAACATGCCGGTTCGGATTCCCTCGGACAACGAAAAGGCGAAAGACGCCAGAGCGATCAGCGCGCAAAGGTTCCATATCATCCTATACTCACGCAGCGAGAACGCCAATCGTGAAGTGGCGAGGGAGCGCCCTTCCATGGCGATCGCCACCAGGATGCCGGGAATGATCAGCCCCGTCTGCCATCCCCAGAAAATAGCCGTGGCGCCCAGCAGAAGAGGAGGAGGCTTCATGTTTTTGCCAGCCCCTCTTCCACTTTTCCCGTTTCCAGGACATGGAACATGTGAGGCGCCCGGCGCATGGGGCCAGGATCGATCCCATCTGGTGGTATAGACTCCACCAGCAGGAACACTTTCAGCGGCATACCGGAAGACATCAGTCCCTCTACGAAATCCTGGCGTGTCTTGTCCCATGCCAGGAGCACGCACACAACGCCGCTTAGTAAATTAATCCGCTCCCACGCGGCGCAAGCCAACTCGGCGAAACTTTTTCCAACGGTAGGCTGCACAGAGGCCAGCACCTCCAGCATGTTCCTGGTGGCGCCCAGGCTGCGGCCAGAGGTGAATATGTAGGTCTCGGTTCCGATGAACATCAGGTCCAACAGCGCATCCTGGGTTTCCATATTGGATACGAAGGATGCGGCCAGGCTCACCGCCTCCTCAAAATGCCCGCTGATGTCCACATCGATGAAGGTATCCAGTAGCAGCGCATGGCGGGAGTAGTACTCTTCCTGGTGTTCTTTCACCACAGGGGCGCCGGTCCTGGCCCAGCTTCTCCAATGGATATTCCGCATCGGGTCACCTGGCCGGTAGTCCCGCAATCCCACAAACTCCTCCGAATCACCCACGGCCGAGGCCAGCGCCACGCCCCCCTGGTTGTATTTCCTGATACCCGGCAGGGAAAATGGTCTGGCCTTGTATCTGCGGGGGAACACCGGCGCGGAAGCTGCGACCGGGATATCGCAAAGGGACTTGACCAGGCCGAACGGGTCTGGCGCGCCCACGGTGGCGCTCTCCACACGCAGATATCCCCGGCTCAGGGGGATGGCCTCTATCTCCATGCGTATCGTTCCGTGGCCAGGGATCATCGGCAGCGGCTTCTCTTCTTGCTTTATAGGCAGCCTATGTTGAATGATCTCCTTCCAGCGGATGGGGCCCACATACTTGTCCCATACGTTTATATTCCGCTCGCTGGCCACCTTCATGGTGGCGAACTCCTGATAGTCGGGCCTGGGGTCTTTCAGGTTCGCTTTGAGCAGGGTTCCGTCCACGGCTTTGGAGGCTAAGTTTGTGATCTCCACCACATAGCGGAAGGGGGCGCCCACTGTGTTCGTCGGCGGGAGAGTGACTTTGGCTGAAAACCTGGGCCTGTAAATCCGGCTGG
>JAOUNV010000003.1 GCA_029880775.1 Nitrospinota bacterium
GATATGCGTGGCAAGGCTCGCCGCCTGCAGGCCGAAAAAGGGCGGCTCGACCTTATAGTGGTCGACTATCTCCAGCTGATGGACTCCCGCGGCAAAGTGGAGAGCCGGGTGCAGGAAGTGTCCGGGATCACCCGTTCGCTCAAGATGCTGGCGAAAGAGCTTGACGTGCCGGTGGTGGTGATCAGCCAGCTGAGCCGAAAGGTGGAGGACCGGGTGGGGGGGCAAAAGCGCCCGCAGTTATCCGACCTCCGGGAGTCTGGCTCCATAGAGCAGGACGCAGACGTGGTGCTGTTCGTCTACCGGGAGGATTACTACACCCGCGACAAGCCGGAAATAGAAAACACAGCGGAGATAATCATAGGCAAACAGCGAAACGGCCCCCTGGGCCTGATCAAGCTGACTTTCCTCAAGGACTACACAAGGTTCGAGGATTTTGCCAGGTCCGAGGGTTATGCGGAATTCGAGGAACAGTATTGACACTGTGAAGCTTCCATATCCCGCCTGGGCGGAGGTGGACCTGGACAGGCTCCATCACAACGTGGACGTGATCCATTCCGCGGCGAAGGTTCCCCTTCTGCCAGTGATCAAGGCCAACGCCTATGGCCACGGCGCCAATGTTCTGGCCAGCCAGCTGGTCCGTCGCAAAGAGGTGACAGGCCTCTGTGTCTGGACCATGCAGGAAGCCGAAGCGCTGCGCCGGGAAGGGATAAAGGGCCGGATCGTGGCGCTGGGAGGTGTGCTTCCACAGGAAGCGAAGCTGGCGGTGGAGCTGTGCGTGGAACCGGTGGTGGGCTCTGTAGCCCAGGCTCGGGCGATGGCTGGCGTGGCGAGCAAGCGCAAACCGGCGGCAGTCCATCTGAAGGTAGACACGGGGATGGCCCGCCTGGGGACGGACCGCCAGGACGCTTTTGACACGATGGCGAAAATCTCCAGGATGGAGAGTCTCTCCCTGGCGGGGATGATGACCCATTTCGCTTTTGCCGGAGTGAAGAAGAAAGCGGTCCGGGAACAGGTGGAGTCGTTCGAGGACCTGCTGGAGGCTATTCGAGGCGCCGGATATCAGATCCCCGCCTGTCACGCCGCCAACACAGCAGGGATATTTCTTCACCCGGAGTCGCGCTTTCAGCTGGTGCGCCCGGGGATTGGGCTTTATGGTATCCAGGAGTTTTCAGGGCCGGATGTGGGGCTAAAGCCTGTGTTGAGCCTAAAGGCGCGGGTGTCGTGGATTCGAGATGTCTCCAAAGGGCAGACCGTATCCTATGGAGGTATTTGGAAATCCCCTGGGAAAAGACGGGTGGCGGTGGTGAGCCTGGGCTACGCCGATGGATATTCGCGTCTCCTTTCCAGCCGCGTTCATGGTATTATCAACGGGGAGAAGACGAAGCAGATAGGGGTGATTTGCATGGATGTTTCCATGTTCGACATCACCAGGACCAGCGCCGGGGAGGGGGATTATATAACCCTGATCGGCTCCGAAGGGGCGCATTCCATCGGCGCGCTGGATCTGGCTCAGGTTATGGGTACCATTTCCTATGAAGTTCTCTGTGGAATCGGAAACCGCGTCCGGAGAATATACCATCGGTCCGGCAAAGTGGACCGAAAACTTTTAATGCGGGTGTTTTGATCGGAGTCGAGCAGTATGCTTGATACGCCAAGGGTAGCCAATCCGTGGGAGTGATTGAGCGTTTTGCGGCCTGGATCGGGGAATGGGTCATCTGGCTGGCTAGCGCTTACGGAAAATCCGCCATGTTCACTCTCGATGTTCTCAAATGGACTTTCCGCCCCCCATTCAAAATCCGCGCGGTCTTCGAGCAGATGGAGGAGATTGGTTTCAACTCCATCCCCGTGGTCTCCATCACTGCGCTCTCCACCGGTGGCGTGCTGGCTTTGCAGAGCTTTGAGGGATTTAAAAGGTTCGGAGCGGAGAGCATGACCGGCACTGTGGTGGCGCTCTCCATGACTCGGGAGCTGGGCCCTGTGCTCACCGGGCTCATCGTGGCTGGGCGGGCCGGTTCCGCCATGGCTGCGCAGCTTGGCACCATGAAAGTCACGGAGCAGATCGACGCCTTATACACTCTGAGCGCCAACCCGATAAAATACCTGATCGTCCCCAGGTTCCTGGCGGCCATTGTCATGATGCCCGCTCTGGCGGTGCTGGCGGACTCTGTGGGGATACTGGGCGGCGCGGGCATCGCCGTGCTGAAGCTGGACGCAAACCCTGTTTTGTACATGAAAATGACCTTCGATTTTTTGCAGCTTAACGATATTTACTCCGGTTTACTAAAGGCGATGGTGTTCGGCGCCATCATCGCCGTGGTCTGCTGCTTTCAAGGCTTTTACACCGCCGGTGGCGCCGAGGGGGTGGGCAAGGCCACCACTCGGGCCGTGGTTGTTTCGTCGATTATGATCCTGGTGTCCGACTATATCCTGACCGCTTTTCTCTTTTCCGGGCGTTGACGCAAAAGCTATGACAGAAGATATAATCATAGAACTGGTGGATGTGCGCAAGGCGTTCGGCCCCAAACATGTGCTCAAAGGGGTGAACCTGAAGATCCGCCGGGGGGAGTCGATGGTTATCGTCGGCGGGTCTGGCAGCGGCAAGTCTGTGACCATAAAGCATATGATCGGCCTGTTGATGCCGGACACCGGTAATGTGTTTGTGGATGGCGAGGATGTGACCCGGATGAGTGAAAGAGAGCTTAACAAGATGCGTCGCAAGTTTGGAATGCTGTTCCAGGGGGGCGCCATGTTCGATTCGCTGACAGTGGGGGAGAACGTCGGTTTTGCCCTCAAGGAACATACGAATCTTTCCAGAAGCGAGATTGAAAAAACCGTGAAGGAGAAGCTGGCGATGGTGGGGCTGGTGGGGACGGAGAACCTCAAGCCGGCCCAGCTTTCCGGTGGAATGCTCAAGAGGGCGGGGCTGGCCAGAGCTATCGCTATGGATCCGGAGATAATCCTGTATGACGAGCCCACCACCGGGCTGGATCCAATAATGTGTGACCAGATCAACGCGCTTATCGACTCCATGCAGGACAAAGTGGGCGCAACCGCTGTCACCATCACTCACGATATGGTCTCCACCAACCGGATCGCGGACCGGCTGGCCATGCTGTACCAGGGAGAATTCATCGCGGTGGGGACTCCTGACGAAGTGTTCGCCGACACCAGGCCTGAGGTGGCGGAGTTTTGCTATGTGGGGAAGGTTATCCGCCAGACAGAGGGGCTGACGGGAAGGTGAAGTCGAGCCTCGTAAATCACCAGAACCGAAAATAATGGATTGATAGGAAATGTCAAAATCGCTTGCGCCAGAGGTAAAAGTCGGCTTCTTCACCATATTCGCGATTATCACCCTTCTATACCTTTCCATGCGGGTATCGGGGATCAGCAGCTTTTCAACTGAGGATCTGCCCGTATACAACATCAGGTTCAAATCGGTGTCGGGGCTGGAGCCTCGTTCGAAGGTGAAACTGTCCGGAGTGGAAATCGGCCAGGTGGAAAAGATTCTGCTGGAGGATCGTATGGCCCGGATCATTGTGCGGCTCAAGTTCCCTGCGGAAATAAGAAAAGACGCGTTGGCCACTATCAAGACATCCGGATTGCTGGGGGAGAAATACATAGAGATAGAGCAGGGCACGCCTGACCAGCCGTATTTAAAAAGCGGCGATTATCTGGAAAGAGTGGAGGAGTCGGCGGAAATCGGCGACCTGGTGAACAAGATGAAGGGCGCCATGGACGATATCCGGGTGCTGACCACCTCGTTGAAGAACCTGGCGCAAACCATGGAGGGGGAGCAGGACCTGGCCTCCATCATGAGAAACATTAACGATTCCACCCTCAACCTCTCCTCCTTCATCCAGGAGAACCGGGAGATCGTCCATAAAAGCATGGAGGGGCTGAGCCAGATATCGGACGATTTCGCCAAGATCACTCCGGAACTTACCCAGAACATGGTCAGAATGTCCAATATCTCCACGGAATTGCTGGAGGCCAATAAGCAGAACCTGACCGACTCGCTGACCAGCATCCGGGAGCTTTCCGACTCGCTAGGCGCTGTGCTTAATGACAACAGGGGCAACATCAAGGATGTGATGGGCGCCATGGCCAAAGCCTCCGACCGGCTGGACGAGATAATAGATTCGATCAATCAGGCCAGCCAATCAGCCGCCAACACAGCCCAGGGGTTGGAAACGATCACGAAAAAGATCGAGACCGGCGACGGAACCATCGGCATGCTGATGACAGATACCGAGGTATACGACAATCTCAACGACGCTTTGGCGGGCGCCAAGGACCTGGTGGGAAAGGCGGAGGACTTCGGTATGTTCGTCGGGGCCAGGAGCGAATACCAGGCGGACCTGGAAACGTGGAAGTCCATCTACACTCTGAAGGTGAGCCCCACCCCGGATAAATTCTACCTGGTGGAGGTGACCGAGGACTTGCGCCGTACTGACCTTGGTTACAGCCGCAATACGCTCAATTCGCTGCTATACACCGCCATGATCGGAAAGCGCTTTTCCGATATCACCCTTCGGGCCGGGGTTATAGAATCCGCCGCAGGAGCGGCCATCGATTTTCACCTGCTAAATGACAACCTCACCGCCACTGCGGAAGCTTTCAATCTGTCCGGCTATAACGACGAGTCGAAAAATCCACAGATAAAAGCCTGGGTCAGATGGAATCTCCACAAATATATATACCTGTACGCCGGCGGTGATGAATTGTTAAACGATAAATACAAGACCTATTTCGCCGGAGGAGGGATATTGTTTGACGATAATGACCTGAAGTTGGCGCTGTCGCTACGCTAGGCTGACAGGCCTGAGCTAAGGATCGCAAGGATCCGGCCTGTTTCCGGCGCCTCGAGGGCGTAGCGCGAAAATCCGATCGTGACAGAGCTTGACAATCCTTTTGGCCAAACATCTCCAAGGAATGGTATAATTTCCATGGGTTGTTGCGCTCTGCGGAGTGGGCGCTGACCGCATTGGTGGAAGGTGGACTTTCAAGGTGTTGAGTTGAAGGGTTTTAGGGTGTACACTGCCCCGTTGGTGGTGGATCAATCGGTTAGAATGGAATAGGCAAGCAGATTCGCTGATGGAAGATAAGAATTTTCCAAAGATAAAGACTGAGAACATCGACATCGACACTCTCCTGCGCGAGAAGGAGAAAATCGATAAGTTGATCAAGAGCCAGTTCACGCGCGAGATCACCGTGATGTTCACAGACCTGTCTGGCTCCACCCAGATGAGCGAAGAGCTGGGAGACCTTGCCATGCGAGCAATCCTGAAAAAACACCACGATATTATCCGGCCATTAGTCGAATCCCACAACGGCGTCCTTGTGAAAACCATGGGCGACGGCACAATGTCGTATTTCTACAAAACTGCGGACGCAGTGGCTTCCGCCATACAGATCCAGCGTGGAATCCAGCGCTACAACCTGGAAAAGGACGAACCGCCGCTGCTGATCCGGTGTGGGCTGAACACCGGAATGGGAATCGTGGAAAGGACCGACGTTTACGGCGATGTGGTGAACGTGGCGCAAAGATATGAAGCGTTGGCCACCGCCCGGGAGATCCTGCTGAGCGCGGAAACCTATGCAAAGGTTTCTGACGAGCCTGACCTTACCATCGTTTTCCTCAAAGAGACAAATATCAAAGGTAAGGGGGATATCCCGAAGAAAGTGTTCAAGGTTCTTTGGGATGAAGAGGACATCGCGCAGTACAAGGCCAGAAAAGAAGCTGGCGAAATAGGCATCCTGGGTGATCAGGAGGAGGTGGATGGGCTGGGGCCCAGCGAGGCGAAAACAGCCGTTGGTTTTTTCGCGCCAAGGCTCATGATTGAGCAAAAGGGGCGTAGCGCCGTTTTCTTCGAGATCGACAAGGACGAGATGGTGATCGGTCGTTCATCCAAAACAGACATCCAGCTGCCTGAGGTTTACATCTCCCGTCGTCACGCGAGGATCATCAAGGAAGGGGAGATGTTCTATATTGAGGACCTGGAAAGCAACGTGGGCACCTTGTTCCAGGGGCAACGTATTAGGCGCCAGGAGCTCAAACATGGTGACGAATTCACTTTAGGCTCGGTGCGTCTGGTTTTTCTCAGCGAGCAAACCGCCGAGGCCCATGACGCGCCCCTGGCCGATTCCAGCCAAAAGGTGGTGGGGGTGGACACCAGCGCCACAATGTCCATCGGCAAAAAGAAATCATTCCTCATGAGGGTTTATGAGGGGAAGACCATGGTGGCAAAGCACGAGCTACGCGATATCCCTCTGCTGATAGGCAGGGTCAACGAGTGCGATGTGCGCCTGGGCAACCCGGCGGTGTCCCGGCAGCACGCCAGGATATACACCGTGGGGGAGACCGTCATCGTGGAAGATCTCAAGAGCAACAACGGCACATACGTCAATGGCACCGCTGTCAATAAGGTGGACGTTGGGATCGACGACGAAATAAGGGTGGGTCCTTTCACTATTTTCGTAATAGACCCGTCCATGCAGGACGAGGAAGAGAAAAACAGCAAGCTGGGCCTGGCCGATAAGATGCTCTCCTTTTTGCACAAGAAATAGGAGGTCGCCGCGATGCGGCCTCCCCGGGTCAACGTTATCCTTTGTCAAACCCGCCACGCAGGCAATATCGGGGCCGTGGCTCGCCTCATGAAAAACCTGGGCTTCACCCGCCTTACCCTGGTCCGCCCCACCGCCAGGGGACATCTGGAGGTGGTGAGGATGGCCGTGGGCGCCGCGGAAATCATCGAGCAGGCGCGGATAACAGATTCGCTGGAGGAAGCTTTGGAAGGCGCCGGACGGGCCTGGGCCGTCACCCGTCGGCCACGAAGCATAAGCAAGACGACCATGAGGCCAGAGGATGCGGCGGCCCATATCGCCGAGGGGCCGGAGATGGAAACGGCTATCGTCTTCGGCTCGGAGAAACTGGGCCTTTCCACCAGCCAGGTGCGCCTGTGCGATACTATCATCACCATTCCCACCGCCACCGCCGCGCCCTCTTTAAACCTCGCCCAGGCCGCCGCGATAGTCCTGAGCCATTGCGCAAGTAGTGTTGGGGGGAGCCCGGCGCCGGAACTAGCCGAGCCCTCCACGCTGGAGGAGAGGCGGATACTCTACAAAAGGATCGAGCGGACGCTGGCCGCCTCTGGCTACTTCCGGACCGAGGGGGCGCAGCAGACAATGGCGGACATCGAGGATCTGTTCAGTCGCGCTTCGTTGAACCGGCGAGACTGCGACCTTCTGCTGGGGATGTTCCGGCGCATTCAGGCCGCCGTGGAGGAATAATCCGGCGCCATCGCCTCATGGCTAAGCTCAGGCGCTTGAGGCGGGCAGTGTCTTGCCTTTATCAGGGATCAAGCTCTCCTGTTGAGCCCCCGCCATCCCCAGCGCCAAAAGCAGCAACACCAGCATCTGGGGTTCGGCGTCTCCGAAGTTATACTCGAACATGCCAGCCACCAGGAATGCGGTGATACCTCCCAGCCCGGCCACCAGGCCCAGCGTGGCGCCAGGCGCGCGCGGCGCCTCTGCGCGAAACGCCCCTGCGCGAAACGCCATCCCCATGTGGTAGTAGGCTATGCCCCATATGGCCAGCCACGCCAGCAGGCAGGGTATGCCTCGCTCCACGGCGATCTGCAGCATATTGTTGTGAAGGTGGGAGATATGAGGCTCCAGCACGTTCGGATCCCTGTATTTTGGATAAGCCTTCGGGAAGCTATTCTGCCCCACACCCAGCAAAGGGCGATCAACCACAAGCTTCAGCCCGGCTGTCCAGACATACAGCCGCTCCCGATTGGCCGCGTCATTGGGATTGAATATGGAAGCGAACCTGTCCTTCACTCCGCCGGGAGACACCATCAGGGCGCCGACCATCAGTACGGGGAGGATAACCACCAAAAGCGGCTTTCGCAGAGCCAGCACCACAAACGCCCCGGCAGAGAGGCCAATCCATGCGTTCCTGGTCAAGGAAAGCAAGACAGCGCAAGCGATCAGAGCCAGCGCCGGGATAAGCCATGCGTCTTTCCACTTTTTGGTGTCAAACGCCACCACCGCCAGCCCGGCCACAAAGGCCAGCATAAGCAGACCGGCGAATGTCATGTAAATGTCGTTAAAGCCGCTGATTCTGTCCGCAGTGGAGACCCCCCTTTGCACAGCCTGGTACACGCCCACCAGGGAAATGCCAGCCCCGGCGGCCACCACGGCTCGCAGCAAAGATGGGATCTTGCTGACATCCCTCCGGGCGAAATCAAACACCACCAGGAAGACTAGAAGGTGCGATAAATCCTTGGAATCCATCAGAGACTCTGACATGTCCATGGAGAAAACCGCCGCAATGAGCGAAAGCGCCACGAAGAGCAGCAACGGAACAGCCAGCGGAGAGAAGGAGGGCGCATTCCGCCAGTCGCCCAATCCAGCGGCCTGCCACCTGCCGATCCAGCACACCCCAGCCAAGCTGATGGAAATCTGGGCCACGGAGATGGAAAACATCCCCGTAACCACGAAAAGGAATATGAACAACCAGCCGGCCCTTGTCCATTTGTCCACCTGGTTTTTCGGCTCTGGGTTGGCCACCGGACGGCCATTGTGCCCATTTACGCCATTTGTGGGCGCAAAAACCCCATGATCCACTTCTATCCCGGATAGTATTTTCACATTTTCTCTCAGGTCTCCCAGGCGCCCCCATTGCCCGTGGATCCGAAAAGAGCTAACACAACTACTGGCTCCCATCCATAATTCCGAAACCCCTATCCTCCCCGGATAATCGTAAAGATCGTCTTAAAGCGAACCATCTTTACGTCGAGGTCGTCAGGTATCATGGCAGTCGGTTACCATTATCACCATTAGGGCCTTCGCCGCCAAGGGTTTTCTTGCTTATTTTTGGTTTTCGCTGAAAAAGCAAAAACGGTCGGCGCCGGGGTAATGATCCCATTTATTAAACCGGCAAGCCGCTTATCAGGCGGATTCTCCGTCAGGATATTACCTTCTCGCCTTCACCGTGTCCATGGCTGTCCGGAATTGCAGCTCAAACAGTTTTTTGTACAGCCCATCCTCGGCGATAAGCTTATCGTGGGGGCCATGCTCCGCCACACGCCCCCCATCCATCACCACAATCTGGTCCGCGTTTAAGATAGTTGAAAGGCGGTGGGCAATGACGAAAGTGGTCCTTTGGGTCATCAGATTCTCCAGCGCTTTTTGCACCATCAGCTCCGATTCTGTGTCCAGCGCCGATGTCGCCTCGTCCAATATCAGAACGGCGGGATTTTTCATTATGGCTCTGGCGATGGAGAGCCTTTGGCGCTCCCCACCGGAGAGTTTATGCCCACGCTCACCCACCAGGGTTTCATACCCATCCGGGGCTTTGGCAATAAAATCGTGGGCGTAAGCCGCCCGAGCGGCCCTCTCCACCTCTTCAATCGGCGCTTCCGCCCGGCCATAAGCGATGTTGTTTCTGATAGTGTCGTTGAACAGAAACACATCCTGGGTCACGATGCCGATCTGTTCCCTGAGTGAAGCGATGGTGACATGGCGGATATCGTGCCCATCGAAGAGGATCGCCCCCTGCGTCGCGTCAAAGAAACGCGGAATCAGGTTCACGAGGGTGGTCTTGCCGGCGCCGCTGGGGCCCACCAGCGCGTAGACCATCCCCCTTTTCACATTCAGGTTGATGCCGGAGAGCGCCATATCGGTATCGTCATACTGGAAAGAGACATCCCGAAACTCAATCCCCGAGGCAAGGGGCGGCAGGGCTATAGCGTCTGGCGCCTGGCGCACCGTAGGCTTTATGTCCATGATCTCGAATATCCGCGTGGCCGCCGCCAGAGCTTGCTGGATCTTGTTATAAACCCGGGAGAGCTTGGCCACGGGGGCGTACAGCATAAACAGGGCCATGATGAACGAGAAGAAAGCGCCCACGGTGGTCTTCCCCTCCATCACCATGGCGCCGCCGTACCAGATGATCGCGGCGATGCCAAAAGCGCCTATAAACTCCAGCAGAGGGCTGGACAACTCGTTAATCTTTATTGCGCGACGCATCCGGCCAAAATAGGTCTGGTTCATTTGGTCGAATTTTCCCACCTCGTATTTTTCCATGCCGAACGCCTGCACAACCCGGATGCCGGTGAAGGTCTCCACCAGCATGGCGTTCAGATCCGCCATCGCCTCCTGGGTTTCCCTGGATACAATGCGCAGCCTCTTCCCCAGCCGGTCGATCAATAAACCGGAAAGAGGGATAACCAGCAGGGCAATGGTGGCCAGCTTCCAGTTGTGGTAATAAACCACTGCCAGGAGCACCAGCATGGTCATCGACTCGCGCACCAGGTCATACACCACTATCGATACCGAGTCCTGGATCACATACACATCGTTGGTGATGCGAGAGATTATCTGGCCGGTTTTGCGCTTGGAGAAGAAATCAAGAGAGAGCCCCTGGATGTGGCTGAAAAGTCCATTGCGGATGTCGCGGATGGCCAACTGGCCGATCACCTGCATCTGGGAGGAGGCCAGATACCGCCCGATTCCCCTGGCCAAATATATCAGCACCACCCCCACAGGCAACAGAAACAACATCTCCTTGTCTTTGCGAAGGAAAATATCGTCCAGCACCGGCTGGATTATCATCGCCGTGGCCCCGGAAGTCAGGGAAACGATGAGCATGCAGAAAGACGCCACCGCAAACCGTCTCCAATACGGTTTAAGATAGGCCAGTAGTCTTTTATATAGTTCCATAGGGTCTCACCCAACCTCCGCCGCCACAGTTGGGCGCAGCCTTGAGCGCACCTCGCCCATCACCTGGTCCACGGTTATAGATTCCATGCAATCAAAATGGGAGCAGTCTCGCCCGACGCAGTAGTCGCAAGGAGGGGTATCGGGGCGCACCGCGCCGCCGCCTGGGCCTATGGGGCCCCATCTCTCCGGCAGGCAGACGAATATGGGGCAGTATATCCCCACCACCGGGACCCCCACAGCGGAAGCCATATGCAAAGGCCCCGTGCTGTTGGCCACCAACACATCCAGATCGGAAAGAATCCGGGCCAGCCTTTTCAACCCTCCATCGCCGGTATATTTTTGAGCCCCTTCTCCTGCCGCGTTGGCCACCAGCTCCACCAGATCCTTCTCCCCGGCGGCGCCTGTCACCGCCACGTCGAACCCTGCTTGTGTCAGCGCCCTGGCCAGGTTTTCCCACATGGCCTGGGGCCATGCCCTCGCCGAGCCGCCATGCCCCGGATGCAGCCCCACCAGGGGACGGTCGGCGTTCTTCACGAAATGGCCAGGAGTCGAGGATTCCACTGGAATTATCGCTTCCCTCAAAGGCTCTATTCCCAGCGGGGCCAGCAGAGCCAGGTTATGGTCCGCCTCGTTGATCAGGCTTTTGCTGCGGCGCTGGGCCACCCTGTGAGTGAGCAGGGCCTGGGCGGCCTTGGTGGCGGGGCCGATGCGGACAGGGACCCGGGCCAGGGCCACGGTCATCGCCACGGAGGATTTGAGGTACAGAAGAATCGCCACGTCGAATTTCGCCGCTCTCAGACTGGCCGCCAGCGACCATATCATGTCGGTGGGAACGTGGGCGCCAGGGGAACTGAAGGAGATTATTTCATCCACATCATTCCGGTTTTCCAGCAGTTCGCGGGTGTAATCGCGGGCCAGGGCGGTGATGTGGGCGCGAGGATGGGCCTTGCGCAAGGAGGCGAACACCGGCAAGGAGAGGACCATGTCCCCGATCCTGTCGGTGCGGGCCACCAATATGCGTGGTTTTTCCGGAAGTTTAATAGCTCTTGAAAACATTGTTTTACATCTTAGCACGGCAAGCGGCGGCGTGGCGCCAGGTGGAATATACCTTTGCAGAAAAATAATTTTGTTTATCCCCCGATTATCTGATACACTGACTTTTAGTTTGAAACGCCAAATTTTGGCTGATGCTGTCAGTTTATTGCTTGCCTCAGATAATAATTCCAAGATTGGGCAATTATAGCCTCGCGCGACGTTACGTCTGCGCGCTGGAAACCATCGTATATAGGATACAGAAAAGAAATGAAAATTTTTGTCGGCAACCTCCCTTTCACCGTGTCGGAAGACAAGCTTCGCTCGATGTTTGAGCAGTTCGGCGAGATCGAGTCTTGCAAATTAATCACGGACCGTGAAACAGGCCGCTCCCGCGGGTTTGGGTTTATTGAGATGTCCAATGCTGACGCTGACGCCGCCATCAAATCCCTCAATGGAACAAACATGGATGACCGGGTTATAAAGGTCAATCAGTCCGAGCCGAAAAAGGACAAGCCGAGCGGTCGACGACGCTCCTGGTAACAGCTTTACCATTCTAAGTAACAAATCATATCGGCCGCGTTTGCGGCTAATTCACACTATTATTGTGCAGGTATCATGACAGACAGTTCATTCGAAAATATGGGCCTTATTAAGCCCTTGTTGCGCGCTCTGACGGAGAATAACTATCAGACGCCCACCCCCATACAGGCAGGAGCCATCCCCCACATCCTGGAAGGCCGCGATGTGTTTGGCTGCGCCCAGACCGGAACCGGCAAAACAGCGGCCTTTGCGCTGCCCACTTTGCAGTTTCTGGACGAGCTTAACGCCAGGCGTACGCCAAAGCAGCCGCTGGTGCTGGCGCTGGCCCCCACCAGGGAGCTTGCCGAACAGATAAGCAAAAGCTTCCGCGCATATGGACGGCATATGGGTGTCCGTGTGTCGGCGGTTTACGGCGGAGTGGGCATCGTCCCGCAGGCCAGGTCTCTGGCCGCCGGAGCGGACGTGCTGGTGGCCACACCGGGCCGCTTGCTGGACCTTATCCAGCAGAGGATGGTCACTCTGGATAACATCCGGGTGCTGATCCTCGACGAGGCGGACAGGATGCTGGACATGGGCTTTATCCATGACATAAAAAAGATCATCGCCAAAATCCCGGAAGAGCGGCAGACGCTTTTCTTCTCCGCCACATTCACAGGCGAGGCTGGCCGTCTGGCCAATGGGCTCCTTCAGGATCCGGTGAAAGTCCAGGTGGGCCCGGTTTCCTCCGCTGTGGATAAAATCAACCAGAAAGTAATGTTCGTGGACCAGAGCAACAAGGAAGCTCTGCTTCATCTGTTGCTGGAGGACGAGTCTGTGACCAGGGCTCTGGTGTTCACCAGAACGAAGCACCGGGCCAACAAGCTGGTCACCCAGCTGAGCCGGAGCAAAGTGAGCGCGGATGCGATCCACGGGAACAAGTCCCAGCCGGCGCGCTTGCGGGCCCTGGCGGCGTTTAGCTCCGGCAAAGTAAAAGTGCTGGTGGCCACCGATGTGGCCTCCCGTGGGATCGACGTGAAAGGGATCTCTCATGTGATTAACTTCGAGATGCCAGGTGACGCGGAAAGCTATGTGCACAGAATAGGCCGCACCGCCCGCGCCGGAGAGAAGGGGATAGCCATCTCCTTGTGCAGCTCCGATGAGCACTCCATCCTGAGGGATATCGAGAGGACCACCAAAAACTCTCTGGATGTGAATTCGGATCATCCATACCATGTGGAGCGCGCTCCTTATCGCGGACCCAGCAAAAACTATGGTGGCAAGAAGCCTTTCGCGGCGTTCAAGAGAGGCGGCGCCGGAAGGGCCCGTTTCACCAGGCGGAAGGGATCGGAGAACCGGCTGGCTGGCTAACCGGCTGGCTGGGATAGCCAGTTGGCTGGGATAGCCAGTTGGCTGGCTTGCCAGTTCGCTGGAAGCAGTCCCCGAAAGTATCAATCCAACCCGGTCAGCGTTTTGCTGATCGGGTTTTTATTTAGGCGCGCAATTGCGTTTCTCGCCCCCCTTTTCGCTCACATACCACATTGCTGAAAAATCATATTACAGCTTGACGTAGGCATAACACAGGTTATAATAATAGGCAACATACCGAAATTGGGGGCGTGTATGAAGGTAAGGTTACTGTGTGCTTTTATCCTGGCCTCGTTGGCCGTGTCGAGTGGTTCGTTCTCGCAGAACACGCAAAGGGCGGTTTCCACGCAGGAGAGAGAGGTCTATTCCAATCACGCTGAGGCGACAAAAAGCGGGCTTCTAAGCTGGAAATGGGAACTATCTGAGGTAATAGGCGCCCTACCTTCCGGCGTAGCGGTGGAGGTCCTGGCTTCGAAGGAGGTGGGGCATGGAAAATTCTGGAAACAAGTTGAATATTTCGACACCAGCCGAAACAGACAGATCAGAGGCTGGGTATTCTGCGGAAGCACCCTGGATGGCTGTCCATAAGGAGCTGACGGTTATGACGAATGTAAATAGCTGGGCAAGGTGGTTTCTTCCCACATCCCTGGTCGCGGTTGTCCTGGTGTTTGGCTGTTCCCTCGCCCACGCGGAACCTACGGTAACGGCCGTGCAAGCTTATGGTGAGCAAAAGGATCAGGACATCTGGCGCCCCTTAATCGCCATCATTTTCATCGTGGTGACGAATTTCGTCTATGTGAAATATGCTCCGACACCACAAAACTTGAAAGTCAACCTGACTCATCTGGTTGTTATCACCGACATGGCGATCCTGGTTGCGATAGGACTGATGGACAGTTCAGCGATATTGGAATACGCAAAATTATTTGGCGTCAGTTTTTAGCGGACCTGGCGATTAAATTTCCACTCTTGCGCTAACCTGTATACCTGTGAGGCTGGGCGATCATTAAACGCCTGCGTTGCGCGTGCAGGGTTCCGGCTTCTTCCCATATCACTCGACAACCTTAAAGATGGTTACCGAGCGGCTGTGCTGGGGACGCGCGTCGAAATGCCACCACCGGTATGGATCATTGGTGAATTCTGCGCTTCGCATCACAAAGCGCAGAAGCTGCCGGTTGTTCAACTGCTTCTCCGTCAGTAGCCCGGTCGTATAAAGCTTGCCGTTCAACATGGGTCGGGCCATCGGCGTGAAGTTGTCAAAAGCGGTCCCCATGTCCAGCGGTTTTCCTTCCTTGTCCAGGATGGACAGGTCCACAGCCATACCGTAGCTATGGACAGAACGCTTCTCCGGATTCTCCACGTATCCTTGTTTGGCTGTCCCATTCATTCGCGCCCAGATGCGTCGCTGGACGGATCGCGGACGGAGCGCATCGAAGACCACAAGCCTGTATCCCGGACGCCAATGGCGCAGATGGTCCGCCGCCTTGGCCAGTTTTTTCGCAGCCTCTTTTCGCAGAAGCGCTTTGGAAAAACCACCGTAAAGGTTTTCTTGCATGAAGTTGTCCGCAGAGGCGTACTTAAGGTCCACAACGACTCCCTCCACATTGGATATCTCCACGAACTCATCAGATTCCAGGGCGGCTTTAATGGACATTGCTCCATCAGCCGAGGGGGAGTATTGATCCCGCTCTTGCATCAGATGTCGTAGTATCGATTCGTCCTCCAGACGCATCTTGGCGCCGCGCGCTTCAAGCAGGCTTATGAGCCCTTTATGTTGGTGGAAATATGCCCAGATCAGCGCGGTCCTCCATCGTTGGTTCTTGACGTTTACGTCCGTCTTTCGCTCAAGCAGGATTTTGGCGATACGGAAATGTTTCCACTTGATAGCTATCAGCAATAAGGATGAGCCATCAGAAAGAATCCTGTTAGGGTTAGCTCCACTCGCCAGCAGAGTAGACACGATTTCTTCGTGGCCTTGCTCGACAGCGACATAAAGCGGAAAATTGTCTATGTCTAGATCACATTTCAGATTCGGGTCCGCCCCTCTGGCCAAAAGGCGCCTGACGAGGATTTGGTTGCCCGCTATGGCAGCGTGGTACAGAGCCGACCAACAGAAGGTGTCTGACGCGTTAACATCCACGCCCAGCGAAAGGAAAAGCTCGATAATCTCCAGATCGCCTCCCCTGGCCGCCTCCATCAGCGTGGTGTCACCGAAATGAGATTCCTCATAAGCGTTGGAGCCGTTTTCCAGGAGAAGCTTTACCAGCAATGGATTTCCTTGCGCAGCGGCTTTCAGAATGGGAGTGAATCCCTTGCCCACGGATGCCTGCGGGTCGGCCCCATGCCGCAACAACGCTCCAACAGTTTCCAGATTGCCCAAATACACTGCGGAATAGAGGTGCGTATCATTGGAGTGAGTCCTTCGATTCACATCCGCGCCCGCCTTAATAGCGGCTTCGATAGCCTCTATGTCGCCCCGCCACACAGCCTTGCCCAGCCTCAGGTCAGCTGGCGT
>JAOUNV010000053.1 GCA_029880775.1 Nitrospinota bacterium
CCGTCGTTTTCTCCAGCCCCTCGCGCCAGTTTTTTCTTCTGGCGGCGTTCACCATTCCCAGTAAGGCGCCCATCGCCACATGAAAAAACCCGATGAATAACACCACCGCCAGCATGCTGCCCGCTCCATGCTTTCTGTCGAACAGGGGGGTATACAGCTCCGCATGCTGCGCGAACTCGCCCCAAAACTCCCCGAAAGCCAGGCCGAACAGGGCGGCCGAACCAGCCAGCCTGTATATGATGGCGGCCATATCCCTGGCCAGAGCCCCTCCATCCGGAATCCTGGACACACCAAAGCCCACCAGGGCAAGCAGAGCCGCGTGCCCCACATCCCCCATGATCAGCCCAAAAAATAGAGGGAATGTGATAGCCAGAAAGATGGTGGGGTCCACAGAACCGTATACCGGTGGGGCGTACAGGTCCACTATCCTCTCGAATGGGCGCGCCCAGCGGGGATTCGACAACTTCACCGGCGTGTGCTCCCACTGGTCCACCTCCGGTCGCGTGGCGTAGACCAGCGCCGAGGGGCCAATGATCGACTCCAATTGGCTTGCTATTTTTTCCGCGTCTTTTTCCGGCGCCCATCCGCTGATCCAGAAGACTCGATCGGAATGGACCAGTTTTTCCTGGGCATGCAACGGCGCCGTTTCCCTGATCAGCCCTTCCCTTGCCGCTTCCAGGATGCGGCGACGCTCGCCAGACATCAGCGCCAACGAAGCCTCCAGTCGGTCCACCATCAGCGCAAGCTCCCTGTCTCTTTCCAGCAGGGAGGCCAGGGTGGAGGCGAAGGTGGATTTGGAAAACCGATCCGGCAGGTGGATGGGATGAATCTTCCCGGCGAAGACTTTTTGTGACACGGTTTCCCACATAGTGATGGGAATCACCATCAGTGCCACCTGGGTCTGCTCCTCATCTTTTGACCGGAACATGGAACAGGCTCCGCCGGTGGCCTTTTCCAGGGCGGCCTCCAGCTCCTCCAATCCCCTGGCCTCTTCCTTGGGGAAAGCCACCCCCACCAGATCCACATCCGTGGAGGAGGCCACCACCTCGATAAGCCCGGAGAACTCCATGAATACGTCTCGATATACCCGCACCTCCTTTAGCTCCGCCACTGCTCTTTCCATGCTCCTGGCCGTCTCCGATATCTCGTCCGCCATCTGCTGAATGCGTTCTCTTTGCTCCGGCGCCATCCATCCACCCGGAGGCATGGCGTGGCCCGGCTGGCCGCAAGCGGGGGATGGCAGCGAGTTTAGCGCGGTGGATATGGATGCGATCAGCGACTCCGCCTGGGCCAGGGTGTCGGCTGTGTCCTTGGAAATAAAGCCGATATCCGTCTGCTCGAACATGAAGGCCGGATCCTTTTCAGGGTCTGATAC
The DNA here is from genome assembly GCA_029880775.1 of Nitrospinota bacterium. Lineage (GTDB taxonomy): Bacteria > Nitrospinota_A > UBA7883 > UBA7883 > UBA7883 > JAOUMU01. The sequence goes on from JAOUNV010000053.1 coordinate 1,376, forward strand.
GTGGAACACACCCAGCCCCCCCAGGGTGGATATCACTTGTTCGGCTTCTTGGTGGAGGGCGGCTATCCGAACCCTATTCATGGGCACTATCATTTGCCCTCCTCCGGCGCCTGTGCGGTCAACGCATTGAATAGCGAATCCGCTATCTTTTCCGCCGCTTCCATGGCGGCCTGGTCCAGCTCTGGCGGGGGAATCTCTTCCTGATTAGCGGAACCTGGACCTGGGAACATGGTTTCCGCCAGTCGGTGGGCCTGGGCCAGTTCCTCCTCTTTGCTACGCAGGATATCCTCCGCCTGGGCCCGAGCCTGGGCCAGGATTGCGGCCGCCTTTTTCTGCGCAACGGCATGGCGGAGGGCCAGAGCCTGCTCGGTCTTCCTGATCGACTTCAGGGCCAGCTTGTCCGGTTCGCCTTTTTCCATTTCGCTCACCACAAAAGGAGTATTAACCCATTCAAGACTAATATAGTTGTCTTCGGCGTATTGGCGCAATTATGGTTTGGTTCAAAGGCGCTCCAGGCCGAGCGGCGTTCAGATCATTCCGTTATCCCTATACCATTGCAGGGTTTCCGCCGCGCCTTGCTCTAGGCCCATCTTTGGAGCGTACCCAAGTTCGGCTTTCGCCAGAGCGATGCTATACGCTCTGTTTTTCATGAAAAAGTCTGTGTATCGGCGATATATGGGGGGCGATACACCCACCAGACCAAAAGTCTTCTCGCACAGATAAGCGGCGGCCCTGGCGGGATAATAGGGGATTTTCAGGAAAGATGGCTCCACGCCGACCTGGGCGGCGATCAGAAGGATCCACTCCTTGAGTTTGATGTACTTCTCTCCTCCCAGGATGTATATTTTGCCTGCGGCCTCCGGAGCTTCGTAAGCTTTCAGCATGCCGTCGGCCAGGTCGTCTATATACACAGGATGCACCAGGTTCTCCCCGTTTCCCATCAGGGTGAATCGCCCGGAGGCGATGGCCCGAAAGAACCAGAGGCGCCTCACATCGCCGGGACCGTAGGCCACCGCCGGGCGGACTACTGTGACTTCCAGCTTTCCGCGGCCGCCCCCCGCCAGGGCGGTGATCTCGCCGTGGGCCTTGGTCATGTCGTAGATGTCGCTTAGGGCCAGTTGAACGGTTTCGTCGGCGGGGGGCGTTTTGATATTGCCTGTAATTGCGGCGCTGGAGCAGTATAAAAACTTTTTCAGCCCGTTGGCGCGGGCCGCTTCCAGCAAACGGCGGGTGGAAGTGACATGAACCTGCCAGTATTCGCTGTGGGCCACTCCCACCTTCCCCACGATCCCCGCCAGGTGGGCCACTCCATGGGCGCCGTCCAATATCCGCTCTGCGATCCCCGACTCCAGGATGTCGCCCACTACTGTCTGGAAGGCGCCATCGATCTTTCCGGCGCGCGCATCCCGCGTCAGGGCGCGAACCTGATACCCAGCGGCATTGAGAGCCTGGATGAACGCTCGACCCAGGAACCCGGATGCGCCTGTGACGACCACTATTTTATTGCCGGTGCTTTCCAATCTAATCACCCCTGCTCGTGGAAAGGTCTCTCCCTATCCATTAATAATATGCGCCAGCGAGCCTCGTTAGTACAGTATAGACCCACATGGGGAAACCGTGCAGCCGTTGGGAGGTATGGTATCCGCGGTGGCTCTCCCGGAGGCGGCTTTCCGCTTTGTTTAGAGATCAAACTTGCCCGGTAATATCCACAATCCATCCAGCATCGAATAGCAGCTATTGCATCCATAGCCCCTCTTGCCTCACAATCTATCCATGCTTATAGGTAACATCGAAATAAAGTTCCCCGTGGTGATGGCGCCTATCGCCGGGATGACGGACGAGCCTTTCCGCCGGATAGTCATGGAATGCGGCGCAGGCATGACCACCACGGAGTTGCTCTCCGCCAAGGCGCTGACGCTGGACTCCGGCAAAACCAAAAGAATGCTCCCATTTATTGATGAGCCGGGGCCGGTGGCGGCACAGATCTTTGGCGGTGAGCCGGAGGTGATGCGCGATGCTGCCCTGATGGTGGAAGCGGGACGGGCGGACATGATAGATATCAACTTCGGGTGCCCTGTCAAAAAAGTGACCAAGACCGGTGGAGGGGCGGCGTTGTTGCGTGATGTGAAGATGGCTGGAAGGATCACCGCCACTGTGGTGGCCGCCGTGAAAAAGCCGGTAACCGCGAAGATACGCATCGGATGGGATTTGCGCACGGTCAATGTGGTGGAGATGGCGAAAACCCTGGAGGACGCGGGAGTGGCCGCGGTGGCTATCCATGGACGGACCGCCAGCCAGGGTTACTCTGGTGTGGCGGACTGGGACGCCATAGCCAAGGCCGCAGCGGCGGTGAAGATACCGGTCATCGGCAACGGAGACATCAGAACTCCGGAATCGGCGGTCTGGCGATTGGAGTCTAGCGGATGCGCCGGAGTGATGGTCGGGCGGGCCGCCCTGGGGGCGCCATGGATATTCGGCTGGATACGAAGTTTCCTGGAAACCGGTAAGTATGGCACAATAGCCACTGTTGAAATCCTTAACGTGGCCCAACGCCATCTGGCGATGATGGCCACGTGTTATGGAGAGGTAGCCGCTATGAGAAAGATGCGTGGCTGGCTGGGCTATTACACACGAGGATTACGCAACGGCGCGGCTTTCCGCCGGGAGATAAACCGGGTGGAAGGGATAGAGCCGCTAGGCGCGTTGATGGAAGAATTTTTCGGGGCGGACCCCGGCGTTATAAAAGAGGAAGGGACAGTGGCAACGTCATGAACAGAAGCATATTCAGGGAATACGACATCAGGGGTATCGTAAAGAAGGATCTGACCCCGAAAGTGGTGGAAAACATCGGCAGGGCTTTCGGCACAATCATCGCCCGCAAGGGGGGCAAGAGCGTGACCGTGGGCAACGACGCGCGCAAGTCGTGCGGCCGCCTGCTAAAGAACCTCACGGAAGGGATCACCTCCACCGGCGTGGATGTCATCCAGATCGGCCTGGTCCCCACCCCGCTGCTCTACTATTCATTGGTCAAGCTAAAGCCCGCTGGCGGCGTGATGATCACCGGGTCGCACAATCCACCGGAGTTCAACGGATTCAAGCTGTGCGTGGGATCGATGTCGATCCATGGGGAGCAGATCCAGAAGATGGCGGATATGATCGAGGCCAAGGACTTCGCCACGGGAAAGGGCAAAGTGAGCCAGGTGGAGGTGACCGAGGACTATATCAAAATGGTCAAGAGGAAGATTAAACTGGACCGGAAGCTGAAAATAGTCATCGACGCGGGCAACGGCTGCGGCGGCATCTTCGCACCCAGGCTGATGCGGGAGCTGGGCTGTGAAGTGGTGGAGCTATTCTGCAAGGTGGATGGCTCCTTCCCCAACCATCACCCGGACCCCACGGTGCCAGCCAACCTTACAGACCTTATCGCCAAGGTGAAAGAGGTCAAGGCGGATGCGGGATTCGCCTACGATGGCGACGCGGATCGAATCGGCGTGGTGGACGAGAAAGGCGGCATCCTTTTTGGCGACCAATTGATGATGATCTACGCCAGGGATATCTTAAAGCGCAAACCGGGCGCGGCGATAGTCTATGACGTGAAATGCACGCAAAACCTTGAGCTGGACATCAAGAAGCATAAGGGGAGGCCGCTGATCAACGCCACGGGCCATTCGCTGATCAAAGCGCGATTGAAAAAGGAGAAGGCGGAGCTGGCCGGGGAGATGAGCGCGCATATTTTCTTCAAGGAAGGTTACTATGGATATGATGACGCCCTTTTCGCCACCGCCCGATTCCTGCGAATCATGGCTGGCGAAAAGAAAAAAGTGAGCCAATACCTGGCGGGGCTGCCGAAGTTGTTCAACACACCGGAGATCCGGGTGGACTGCCCAGACGATGTGAAGTTTGACCTGATAAAGGATATAACCGCGTATTTCAAGAAAACCCACAAGGTGGTGGACATAGACGGCGCCAGGATCAACTTCGGTGATGGATGGGGGCTGATCCGCGCTTCCAACACCCAGCCGGTGCTGGTGCTGCGCTTCGAGGCCAACAGCAAGGCTACCCTTACTAAAATAAAGAAAGCGATCTATAAAAAACTGGTCACCTACCCGTCCCAAGCCGGAATGGCGATGTTTTAACGGCGCACATGGACGATGCTGAGGACACGCCCGGAATGGGAAGACTTTTTACGCAAGCGCAAGGGGAAGATAAGAGTATTCGGCGCCGCCTTGGCCGTGGCTTGCCTTGTGATCATGATAAGGCTATGGCACCTGCAGGTGATAGAGTATTCTTCGCTAGCGGGCAGGGCGGAGAGCAACAGGATACGACAGCTCACCCTTGATGGGCAGCGAGGGCTGATAGTCGACCGTAAAGACAAGGTTTTGGTGGACACCCGCCCCTCGTTCCGCCTCTCTGTGGTGCCGGAGGACACCCCACACCCCAGGTCTACGCTGGAATATCTTTCCAAAAAGATACGGATCGACATTAACTCTGCCCTGGCCAGGATCAAAGGAGCACGGCCCTTTACTCCCGTGGTCTTGAACCGGAACCTGGACCGGAACAGCGTGGCTTTTGTGGAGGAACGCAGGTTCGAGCTTCCCGGCGTGGCCCTGGAGATCAAGCCGACGCGCCACTATCCGCACTCCGATTTCGCCGCCCATGTGTTGGGCTACCTGGGCTCCATTACCGCTCAGTCACTCGCAGAGGCAGGGGGCAAATACGCCATGGGTGATTTCGTGGGCCAGACCGGGCTGGAAAAAGAATACGAGGAGATGCTAAGAGGAAGGAAGGGGCTGAAAAGAGTGGAGGTGGACGCCGCCGGGCGCGTGCTGGCCACCCTGGCGGTGGAGCCGCCTAAAAGCGGTAACCAGCTCAAACTAACGCTCGAATTCAAGACTCAAAAAGCGGCGGAGGCGGCCTTTGGAAACAAAAGAGGAGCCGCTGTAGCCCTGGACCCTAACACAGGTGAGATCATAGCCTTTGTCAGCAAACCATCCTTCGATCCGAACCTTTTCACCATTGGCATCAGCCCTAAGGATTGGAACGCGCTGGCGACAGCCCCCTCCCACCCCCTGCAAAACCGGGTGACCCACGGCCAATACCCCCCAGGCTCCACTTTCAAGATCGCTGTGGCGCTGGCAGCGCTGGAGGAGGGGATAACAACGCCGAAAAGGGAGATAAAATGCCCTGGCTACTTCCAGTTCGGTATCCGCAAATTTAGATGCTGGAAAAAACACGGCCATGGAACGGTGAACCTCCATAAGGCGATCGTGGAATCGTGCGATGTCTACTTCTATACTTTGGGAGTGGAGATGGGTGTCGAAAAGCTGGCGCTTACCGCCCGTCGCCTGGGGCTGGGGATGAAAACAGGCATCCACCTGAGTGGGGAGAGGACCGGCCTTATCCCCACAAAAGAATGGAAACTGGCCGCCCTCAAGGAGCCGTGGCATCCTGGTGAAATGGTTTCCTGCGCAATTGGCCAGGGGTATGTGCTGGCTACACCGCTGCAACTGGCGCTGATGACCGCCGCCGTGGCTAACGGTGGAAGGCTGGTCACTCCCACGCTTACCGTGATGGAACAGCAGGAGCGCAAGAAAGACTCAGGGACTGGGCGGCGAATCAATATTTCCGAGGAATCCGTAAGGCTGGTGCGAGAAGCGATGCGCGGGGTGGTGGCGGAACCTCACGGCACCGCCTGGCGGCTGCGCAAAGGCCCTTACGAATACGCCGGCAAAACCGGCACGGCCCAAGTTGTCCGAATGCGCGAGGAAGAGCCGGAATCGGAGGAGGACGTGGCCGAGCACTTGCGCGACCACGCTTTGTTCATCGCATTCGCCCCGTATGACGACCCGAAAATCGCCGTGGCGGTGATTGCGGAGAACTCTGGTCATGGCGGAGCTGTGGCGGCCCCCATCGCGAAAATAATTATGGACACATACCTGGCCGGGCTGCCAGGAGTGAAGCGGATGGCCAAGCCAAAACCGAAACCCCGGCCAGTGGCCCAGCCCGCCGAAGCGCCCGCAGAGACTACTGTGATCGTCGCTCCGGCGGAGGACAGCCAGCAAAGCCCACCCGTCGAAGCGCCGTTAGCCTCATCCGGGTCAGCCGAAACAACGGAGGCCGAACACCCATGAGCCTAAAAGGCTTTACGCCGGACCAATACGCCCAACGGCGGTTAATAAAAATATTCGATTTCCCATTGCTGGCCATGACGCTGACCCTATGCGCCGTGGGGGTGGCGGCCATATACAGCGCCAATCTGCAAAGCGAATCGGAGTTTATGAAAAGCCTTTATCTTCGGCAGTCCTATTACATTGTACTGTCGCTGATCTTAATGGCGGCTGTGCTGGTGGTGGACTATCGGGCGCTGGAAAGGTTCGCCTACCCCATATATTTTATCGGGCTTGCGGCTCTGGCGGGCACACTGCTGTTCGGCAAGATCGGGGGCGGCTCCAGACGATGGATAGAGATCGCCGGATACAATATCCAACCATCCGAGATAATGAAGATAATCCTGATCATTATCCTGGCCAGAGTATTTGGCGACATCCTGAAAAAGGACGACCTGGGAGCCAGGGATCTGATCAGGCCGGCCGTGGTCACATTGGTTCCCTTCATGATGGTGGCCTCCCAGCCGGATCTGGGAACCGCCATGATACTGATCTTCATATTCGTCTGCATGGCGTTCTTCAATGGCCTGAAAACAGGCTTCCTGGTCCGGACCACCGGTCTGTTGGCCCTGGCCACGCCGTCGTTCTGGTACTTGCTAAAACCGTATCAGCAAAAGAGGATTCTCACACTCCTAAACCCGGAGGCCGACCCGATGGGGGGCGGGTACCACATCATACAGTCGAAGATCGCCATCGGCTCCGGCGGGCTGTGGGGAAAGGGTGTCTTTATGGGAACCCAAAGCAAGCTCAACTTTTTGCCGGCCAAGCACACAGACTTTATTTTCTCCGTCTTCGCCGAGGAGATCGGCTTCTTCGGCGCGGCATTGCTCATCGCCCTGTTTTTTATTTTCATCCTGCGCATGATGGAGGTGATGGGCATGGCCAAGGACAAGTTCGGATCCCTCCTGG
>JAOUNV010000346.1 GCA_029880775.1 Nitrospinota bacterium
TGTCACAAGCCGGTGCCAGCTTCGTTGCGCCCATTGCTACCAGGAGGATCATGGCGGCGAGGGGGAGCTGCCCTTGGAAGGGTTGCTGGGCATCCTGGATCAGTACCGCCAGCTTCGGATGGAGTGGAACCGGGATCATGGCCATGACGCAAGGGGGCATGTCACCGTCACGGGAGGGGAGCCTTTCGCGCGGTCCGATATATGGGCGCTTCTGGAGCGGCTGTCCGCTTGCCGGAATGAGTTCGGCTTTGCCATCCTGACCAACGGCGAATGTGTGGACGCCGCCATGGCCCGCAGGCTGAAGAAGCTTGGGGCCGCTTTTGTCCAGGTCAGCGTCGAGGGGAGCAGGGAAACTCACGACTCCATCCGTGGCGAAGGAAGCTTGGGCAGGGTGGAGAGGGGGTTGAAGCACCTGATCGCAGACGGAGTGAACACCATGGTTTCTTTCACCGCCGGGGCGGGGAACTACCTCCAGTTCCCGGAGGTTGTGGAGTTTGGCGCGCGGCTTGGCGTGGGACGGGTGTGGACCGACAGGCTGATACCTTGCGGGTCCGGAGCTTCGCTGGAGACCATGAACATAAAGCAGACGGAGGAGTATCTGAACATTGTGGCCGGGCAGGCGGGAAGGCGCCGGGGGCTTTTATCTAAAGGGACGGAAGTGGCGGCCCACCGCGCCCTGCAATTCATCACGGCGGGAGGCCGGCCATACAGGTGCAACGCAGGGGACGGGCTTATCACCATAATGCCGGACGGCGCCCTCTACCCTTGCAGAAGGATGCCGGCTGAAGCTGGCAATGTCACAAAGGCCCTCTTGAGGGACCTTTATTATCAGGACGGCCTCATGGCAAAGTTGCGGGATCCCGATAATATCCCCCAGGCTTGCCAGGGGTGCATATATAAAAGATTTTGCGGAGGGGGGCTTAGGTGCCTTTCCTTCGCTGAATGTCAGGATCCGTTCAAGGCGGACCCGGGCTGCCCTCTTGCCAACAAGGAGGAGCAGGCTTATATGAAAATGGCTTTGTGAGGCGATTATGGGAGACTTGTTTAATCTGAAGGAAACCAAGCTTTCCGATGCGGAGCGAAAGGCGCTGGAGCTTTTCTGCTGGGAGGTCAAAGAGGCCATAGGGGAGAATCTGCTTTCAGTGACCCTGTATGGCAGCGCGGCGGGGGAGGAGTTCAGCCCAGGAAGGAGCGATATCAACATTCTGCTCTTGACCGGGACAATGGAATTCCAGACCCTGGAAAAGCTTTTGGACCCGGTGTCCGTGGGCTTGAGGGTGAGCATCCACCCTATGCTGCTTACCGAGGCCAACCTTAAATCTTCCACGGACATCTTTCCCGTGAAATTTTACTTCATGAAGAAAAGATACCGGGTGTTGTATGGGAAGGATTTGCTGCATGATCTGGAAATATTGCCGGAGCACCTGCGGCTGAAAAGCGAGCAGGAGATTATGAACCTTCTTTTGCGCCTTCGCCGGCATTTCGTGTATCACGGGGGTTGGAGGCTGGCCCAGAAGATCACCAGCACCATAACGCCTTTCGTGGAGAACCTAAGGGTGGCCATGAGCCTTGGCCAGGAAGGGATCATGGGCAAGGACGAGGCGATAGAGGCCGCGCAGGCCCATGGCATCTCGGCTTCGGCCATCCGGGCGGCAATCGGCCTCAAGGAATCCGGCTCCTCCCGCGAGGAGGTGGAGAAGATATACGCTGACTACATGGAGGCTGTGGAGAGCGCCGCCAAGATGGTGGACGCCCGGCATGTGTGATGAGCTGTTTAAACTGGCCGTAAAGCCTTATAACGATCAATATTGCTCGGCTTGTACGCTAATATGCATTATAATTCTGTGATTAAACTTTGCATGGAGGGAAAGAAATGAAACAAGTCCTATACCGGATTATTCCAGTTGCCTTTATAATTCTGGCGGCCGCATGCACGACGCCGAAAAAATCCGTTGAAGTACAGAACGCAGAAGACGCCTTTAAAAGAAGGGACTTTAAAGCGGCGTTCTCCTTGTACATGGTTGAGGCTGAAAAAGGCGATCCGGAAGCGCAATTCAGGGTAGGCTATATGTTCACCAATGGCCAGGGTGTGGAGAAGAACGAGCTGTTGGCGTTCCAGTGGATGTCCAAGGCTGGAGGTCAGGGACACGCCATAGCCCAATATAACGTTGGCAAGATGTTCCAGGCGGGCGTTGGGACCAATAGAGACCTTGCCCAGGCGGCGGGATGGTATGAAAAGGCAGCGGGCCAGGATGTTGTCGAAGCGATGCTGGCCCTTGGGCTGATGAAATATAAAGGATTAGGAGTCGCCCCGGACAAGGCAGGCGCCGCCGACCTATTCGAAAGAGCCTCCGTTGCGGGAAATGCCCGCGCCCAGACCATACTGGGATATATGCTCTTTAAGGGCGACGGTGTTCCTAAAAATTATCCTAAAGCACAGATATTCTTCAAGATGGCGGCAAAGCAAAAAAGCGGATTCGCCCAGCAATACCTAGGAGTGCTCTACGCCAACGGCCTGGGGGTGACGCAAAGCAAGAACGAGGCCCTTTACTGGTATTTCGAGGCCGGCAAGAGCTATGCCGCCGTAGGCGATAAGAAGAAGGCCAAAAGCATGGCCAACGAGATAAACCGTATCGACAAGGATCATCAGTATTATTCAGAATTAATGGGCATAATAGGGAAATAATCCGGCAGGCTCTGGATAGACGCCGCCGCGCTGACACCTGGAGAATCTGTGGCGCCCAAACCGGTTATAGGCCTGACGGCCGATATTGAAGGATTTGAATCGCCCAAAAGAAAAGGCAAGGAACGCTTCTTTCTAAAGGAGGCCTATTTCAACGCCATTTTCCTGGCGGGAGGCGTTCCGCTGCTGATCCCGGCGTACAGCCAATCCGTCAGAAGCTCGGCCTATTTTCAAATGATCGACGGCCTGGTGGTGACAGGGGGGTATTTTGATATCGATCCGCGCTTGTATGGCGAGAGACCGGAGTTCAGAATAGACGAGCTGAAGCCGGAAAGAACCAAGCTTGAGATATATCTTATAAAGAAAGCCCGGAAGGCAGGCATTCCCCAACTTGGTGTTTGCGGGGGGATGCAGGCGATGAACGTGGCTTTCGGCGGAAGCCTATACCAGGATATTCCCAGCCAACTGCACAGCGCAATCAAGCACGAACAGAAACCTTCGCCTGTGACAAAACCAACGCACAAGGTGAATATAGTG
>JAOUNV010000004.1 GCA_029880775.1 Nitrospinota bacterium
AGGGAAAGGAACTCGGAAAGCTCAAAGTGGTGAATGACCAGACCGGCTCCCCCACTTTCACCCGAGACCTAGCCCGCGGGATAGCCAGGCTCATACAGGCGGAGGCCACCGGGATCGTCAACGTCACAAATTCCGGCTCCTGCACATGGTATGAGTTCGCGCTGGAGATACTGCGACTGGCCGGCCAGGATAATGTAGAGGTGCAGCCGATCCCCTCGTCGGAATACCCCCTACCCGCTAAAAGGCCGAAAAACTCCGTATTGGACAGCGACAAATACTCAAGCCTGGTCGGCGAACCATTGCGCCACTGGAAAATGGGGTTGGCGGATTACATGTCGGCTGGGACAGACGGCCTGTAACCCACCCCCGTTATCTATCTCCCTGGTACGCTCGGTGTCTGCCCCGCGCCCCCAGTGCTTTTCTTGATCGTCTCAAACACTCCCAAGGCTTGAGCCACCATCGATCCGGCGTCACCCGTATTGGCGGGCAGCAGGATAGTGTTGTTGGTTTTAGCCAGATTCTTGAATGCTTCCACATACTGCTCGGCGACCCGCAGAGACATCGCCTCGCTGCCCCCTGTTTTCACTATGGCTGAGCCCACCATCTCAATCCCCTTGGCTGTGGCGTCGGCCACCATCAGGATCGCTTCCGCCTCACCCTTAGCCCGGTTCACCTGGTCAGTGTATGCCGCCTCAGACTCCAGCACCACTTCCTGCTTGCCACCTTCGGCCACGTTGATCTGCGCCTGTTTCTTTCCCTCGGAGTCGAGGATCTCCGCCCTCTTCTGCCTTTCGGCCGCCACCTGCAGCTCCATCGCCTTTCGCACATTGTCCGGCGGGGTGATGTCCTTTATTTCGTAGCGCATGCATTGGATGCCCCATGGATTGGCCGCCTCGTTGATGGAGCGAACGATGTTCAGGTTAAGAGTTTCCCGCTCCTCAAAAGTCCTGTCCATTTCTATCTTTCCCAGCTCGGAACGCATTGTGGTTTGGGCTAGTTGGGATATGGCGAACCTGGGATCCGCCACGCCATATGAGGCCGCTTTCGGGTCGACTATCTTAAGGTACAGCAGCCCGTCAATGCGCAGACTGACATTGTCACGAGTTATAGTGGTCTGGCTGGGGATATCGATAGCGGTTTCTTTAAGGTTGTGCTTGTAGGCTACCGAGTCCACGTAGGGAAAGATGATGTTCAGGCCAGGATTCAGCACTTTGCGAAACTTGCCAAGACGTTCAATCACCCAGGCGGATTGTTGGGGAACGATACGCACTCCCTTAAAAATGGTGAGAACTACGATAAAAGCAATTACTAGTGAAAAGACTTCCATGGCAAAGACTCCTTTGTCTTTAGATTATTAATTATTCAGACCGCCCTATCCTTGTGGTGATTTTCCGATGCTTTCTATTTAATCCGGCAACGTGACAATAAGAATCCCGTTTTCCACCTTCAAAATCATCACGTCCTTGCCGCTTTCCACCTTGTCCAACTGACAATCCGGGGAAAGCCGCGCGTTCCATATGGAGCCGGACCATGTCACCTCTCCTTTGACTCCCTTCTCCAGGTCCTTATCCCCCACAGTGGCCACGTGCCCCACCATATCCTTGTATCCTCCGCCATCGGGGCCATACCAGCCTTTCAGGGGAATCCACAAGACCAGCGCCCACGCTATAGTGGTGGCGAAAAAGACGGCTATCTGGTTCGGGATTGTTTCCACCATGCCGAAATGCAAAGTGACACCGGTGGTGATGGCGCCAAACCCGGCGAATGCCAGGACCATGGTGGGCATGACGAATACTTCCACGGCCACCAGGACGGCGCCCGCGATCAACCACAAAGTTACGGCGGAAACTTCCATGGCTATATCCAAAATGAATTGTAAGTAAGATAGAAATTTAGAGAAAATTATATCAGAAACAGATTTGCACTGCAGATGAATCGGAGGCGACGGTGAAAAGCTGTGCCCACACCACTGCTGGAAAGACAATGGGACATATGTCCCGATTTACCCTTCTTTTCCGGCAGTCTGGCGATCTATGGTTCCATTCATGGAACAGCGGTTGTTTTCACTCCCGGGTGGGTATAACTTTAAAGCTAGGTTAAGAGAACAACACGGGCCGCGCCCTTGATAAATATAAATTGCGGGGAATGGGGATTTTCCAAAATTTAAAAAAACAAGGAGCGGCCCGTTTCTTTTATAATCCCAGCCCCTCCCCTTTCTAATCGCAGATGCTCCACACACTCTGGCGCACCGCCGTTGCGCTTAATTTAAGAACCCAGGCCGCTTGATATGGTTAAATATCATTGTATTCATAAATAAAGGAGCTGCGCCATGGGCGACAAAATCATCCTCGATGACCTGGAGGTGGAATGCATTATCGGTATATTCGACTGGGAACGGGAGACCAAACAGAAGGTGCGGATAAGTTTCGAGTTGGATTGCGACATCTCCCGCGCCGCCAGGACCGACGATATTCAGGACACCGTAAACTACAAAACCATCTCTAAGAAGATCATAGCCCTGGTGGAGCCCAGCGGCTTTTTCCTGATAGAAACCATGGCGGAAAAAATCGCGCAGCTATGCCTCGCCCACAAAGGGGTCCTCCGGGCCATGGTCACCGTCTCCAAACCTGGGGCCATCAGTGGGTCCAATAATGTTTCTATCCAGGTGACCCGCCCCAGCCAGACGCATCGGGTATTTCTTGGTATCGGTGGGAACATAGACCCGGAGCGCAACATCCCGTTGGGTGTGGAGCTGATCCGTTCCCGATTCTCCCTGGTCCGGTTGTCGCCGGTGTATCTATCCGAACCGTGGGGGACAAAGGAATCGCAGCCGGACTACCTGAACCTGGTGGCGGAGGTGAACACGGAGCTGGACATTTTCGGCGTTCGTGGCGAGCTGTGCTGGATCGAGCGGACGATCGGACGACAACGTACCAACGACAAGTTCGCCCCCCGCCCGATGGATGTGGACCTGCTACTATACGACAATGCGGAAGGAAAACACGCCGATGGCCCCCTACCCCACCCCCAGGTTCTCACCCAACAGTTCGTCTATCTGCCGATGATGGATATCGCGCCGGATCTGGTTATACCGGGTGAGGATAAGCCGTTGCGGGATATACAGCCGATTTACGATACGCCGGGGCTGAGGATAGAAAAGGTGGCGATGGATTTGAAATGATGACGTACCTGATTCACATCGAGGAACGTTTCGAAGATCGGTTCGGAGACTGCCTCGCATTTCAATTCGGTGGACATTTGCGGTACTGATAATGGCGCCTGGTGGGGCCTGTTATGGACCAAATTGTTCGCAATGGAGCAGGGGGCAATGTTTAATTTTATAGTTGAGAAAGGCGATGGGGAAATTTTCTAATTTACGGCCCGCGTACGGTAACTATACCAAAGAGATCAACCGAATAAGTTTGTTAGCAGACGATTTATGGGATAAAGGAAAATTGAAGCAGGCATTTGAGTTATTTCAAAAGGCCGCGAATATGGGTGATTCTACCGGAATGTTCAATCTAGGTTATTTTTATGACCTGGGTATACACGTGCGCAAAGACAAGGACTTGGCGATATATTGGTATAAAAAGGCACTGCATAATAACGATATTGCAGCAGCAAATAATATCGCCATAATACATAAGGAACAAAAAGATTGGAAGAAAGCCCTATGGTGGTTCCATAAGGCAGCTGCCCAGGGCGATGGTGATGCCTTTTATCAGATTGCCATGATTTATCATAAGGGAAACGGTGTAAAGAAAAATATTTCTAAAGCGAAAATGTACTACAGGCAGACTGTGGGCAGTTTCTATGTCACAGAAGATACAGCCGAAAAAGCAGAAAAAATACTAAAGAAGCTACAAAAGAAGTAAGTGAGCCCAAGGGTGAAGCCTCTCAGCTAGTCTGTTGGCACTGGCGGACGAGACTCAACGAGCCATGCGAATCGATCATGGTCATCCTCCGCCGTGGCTCAATGGCCGAAAACTTTCGACAAAAAATCGCGTTCCACCGTCAGCTGGCCGATCTTGGCGTGGAGGTCCTAGAGGTGGCCCCCACCTAGGCGGAAATGAAGACATTCCTTGATACTTTATGCTTTTCACTCACATCTCACCTGCACAGATAGCCTGGCTCCTGGCTACTGCTAACCGGCGTCCTCGCAATCCAGGAGACTTACCGACATGAGATCCTCCGATAAGTCATTTGCGCCCTACGGCTGAGACAATAATGTCCTAACTCTCCCGTCATCATATATACCTCTTTGTAACATATGGTTTTACAGCATGGCGCCACATTTGCAGCCCTTTAATGTAGAACTTAATTTGGATGGGAACTAATATGAAAATGACAGCGACAGAACCAGTCAAGGAGTATGGCAAGAGCCCCAGACATCGTGGTGTTTATTTCCTGGAGGAGGCAACGGCAAAGGGCATGGCATTTGTCTCCACCAAGGTGCAGGACACCAAGATTTTCTGGCTTGTGAATCCTGATGAGGAAAGGGTGGTCAACGCCAAGTTCTTCACTTACGGCGGGCCCGATTCAGTGGCCATCGGAGAGGCGCTATCTGATATGGTCATTGGCGCCTCCATCCAGGAGGCTTTCTCTGTTAGCGGGGAGGATGTCATCGCGCACCTGGCCGCATCCAACTACTTCCCCTTTAACAAGGAACCTCTAATTTCCCAAATAAACGACCTGATCTCCAACATGAAACAGGACCACCCTCTGGCGCTGGCCAAGCTATCGCTCAGCGAGATGAAGGCTTCCAACGCAAAAAATGCCCAAAACTCCACAGAGGACGAAAAGTGGCTGAAGATGAGCAATTCCGAGCGGATCAAGCTTATCGAAGAGGCGATAGATGGCCAGGTGCGCGACGCTCTGGCTGTCGACGGCGGTGGTATTGACATCGTGGAGGTCAAGGATGACTGGAACGTGTACGCCGAGTTTCAGGGAGCATGCAGTTCCTGCTCCGCATCGATAGGCTCGACCTTTATTGTGGTCGAGAACGTTATAAAAAGCAAAGTGAACGAAAGGCTGACCCTGGTAGCCAGTAGTTTCCCCTGGTAAACCAATTTTAGGAGAGATGATGAGCGAAGCCACACAGTTGCAACCTGAAGTACAACAGCTACTTAGCGATAAAGAATACAAGTTCGGCTTTAAGACCGAGATTGATTCGGACACCTTACCCAAGGGCCTGAACGAGCGGGTGGTCCGGGAGATCTCCCGCCGAAAGGAAGAGCCGGATTCCGTTCTTGACTTTCGTCTGGAGGCCTATCGCCGCTGGCTGGAGATGAAGGAGCCGACATGGGCTCATGTGGACTATCCGCCCATCGACTTCCAGGATTTTTCCTACTACTCTGCTCCTAAAAACAAGAAAAAATACAAAAGCTTGGATGATGTTCCTAAGGAAATACTTGAAACATTCACAAAGCTTGGCATCCCCCTGGACGAGCAAAAGAGGATATCGAACGTGGCGGTGGACGCAGTCTTCGATTCCGTCAGCGTGGCCACAACGCACAAAAAGAAGCTGGCGGAGGCTGGGATAATCTTTTGCTCAATCTCTGAGGCGATGGTGGAATATCCGGAGCTGATTGAAAAATATCTTGGCTCGGTGGTTCCCGCTGGCGACAACTTCTATTCCGCCCTCAACAGCGCGGTGTTCACTGATGGATCCTTTGTATACATACCTCCCAATACGAAATGCCCGATGGAACTGTCCACCTATTTCCGTATGAATGAAAAGGAAACCGGCCAGTTTGAGCGAACACTAATAGTGGCGGCGGAGAATAGCTATGTCTCCTATATTGAGGGCTGCACGGCGCCTCAGTTCGACACCAGACAGCTGCACGCGGCCGTGGTGGAACTGGTGGCTCTCGATAACGCAGAGATCAAGTACTCCACAGTGCAGAACTGGTACCCTGGAGACAAGGAGACCGGCGCAGGCGGAATATACAACTTCGTCACAAAGCGCGGCATATGCAAAGGGAAGAACTCCAAGATATCATGGACCCAGATCGAGACCGGCTCCGCTATCACCTGGAAATACCCAAGCTGCATCCTGCGGGGGGACAATTCAGTGGGGGAGTTTTACTCCGTGGCCCTGACAACAGGTCATCAGCAGGCGGATACAGGCACAAAGATGCTCCATCTGGGGAAAAACACCCGCTCCGTGATCATATCAAAAGGGATAGCCGCAGATACCTCCTCCAACGCATATCGTGGCCGTGTGCTGATGAGCCCGGTGGCGGCGGGATCGCGCAATTTCACACAGTGCGACAGCCTGTTGGTAGGTAGCAAAAGCTCCGCCCACACTTTCCCATACATAGAAGGAGGCAACTCTTCATCCAGGGTGGAGCATGAGGCCTCCACCTCGAAGATAAGCGAGGAGCAACTGATGTATCTCATGCAGCGGGGCATATCAAAGGAAGCCGCAGTTTCCACGATCGTCAACGGCTTTTGCAAAGATATATTCGACAGGTTACCTATGGAGTTTACGGTGGAAGCTGAAAAGCTGTTATCCCTTAAACTTGAAGGTGTTGTAGGCTGATACTTCAATAATTGACATAAAAAAAGGAAGAGACAAAAAATGCTCGTAATTGATAATCTGGTGGCAGGATTCGAGGGAATGGACATCCTGAAGGGAATCAGCCTGACGGTGAACAAGGGTGAAATACACTCCATCATGGGGCCGAATGGCGCAGGGAAAAGCACATTCTCCAAAACGCTGGTGGGGCATCCGGAGTACCCGGCTTCTTCCGGCAGCGTGACTTTGGACGGGAAGAACCTGCTGGAAATGGAACCGGATCAGCGCGCCCGGGAGGGGCTGTTCATGGCATACCAGAATCCGGTGGAGATTCCCGGCGTGAATAATGTTGAGTTTTTGCGAATGGCCTATAACGCCAAAAGGGCTCACCTGGGGCTCGAAGAAGCGGACCCGATGGACTTTCAGGATATCATCCAGGAGAAGATGGGTCTGCTGAGTATGTCTGGGGTTTTCATGGAAAGAGATGTCAACGAGGGGTACTCCGGCGGAGAGAAAAAGAAGAATGAGATCCTGCAGATGGCGGTGCTGGAGCCGAAGGTGGCCATTCTCGACGAGATAGATTCCGGACTGGATATCGACGCCCTCAAGGTGGTGGCGGAAAACATCATGAAGCTAAAAAACGAAAATACCGCGTTAATCGTCATCACCCATTACCAGCGCCTTCTGGACTATATCAAGCCGGACCATATCCATATCCTCAGCCAAGGACGGATCGTCAAATCTGGTGGACCTGAATTGGCCCTGGAACTGGAGTCTACCGGCTACAACGGCTTTAATACAGAGGCGGCCTGACATGAACGCTGTAGCGATAAAAAGGGCGGGAACGGTAAAAACCCCGGATGACGTAATGGCCGACTTTCGGGAATTGCTTGTTAATGGATGTTTTACCAAGGAGTTGGTCGGGCTTAACGCCGTGGGGCTGGAGAACTTCAACCAGACCGGGTTTCCGGGTCGTAAAAGCGAAAAATTCACATACCTGGATGTTTCCGATCTGGCCAAGGCAGGGTTCCATCTGCGCAAGGAGCCTTCACAAACCACCCCCTCTCAGGTGGAGGCGCAGCTTCTACCATCCACACACAAAAGCCGGGTGGTGTTCGTGGATGGTATCTATATGGAGCATCTTTCGGATATCTCCGCCATCCGGGACCAGGTGGAGCTTCTCCCTTTGAGCGAGGCTTTCACCCAATTTCCGGAAATTAAGGATACTACTCTGCAAAGAGCCATCCACGAAGATGACCCGATCGCGAACCTGAACACCGCTTTCACCATCAACGGGGCTCACTTGCGAATCAAGGATGGGGAACAAGCCCAGGCTCCTATTGAGATCCTCTTTCTCGCGGCCAGATACAAGGCCTATCCCCTCTTCACGGCGCCCAGGCTGGTGATCGATGTGGGCCGGGGCGCCAAGGTGGACTTTATCATCAAGAACACAAAAGAATATGGCTCCTATCTGCATAATTCGGTTATGGATGTTTCGGCAAGGGAGAGCTCCGATGTGAATTTCTATCATATTTCGCTACATAGCGGTCCGGCTTGGCGTTTCTTCAAGCTCAATGTGGACCAATACGCCAAAAGCTCCGTGAAACTGGTCAACGTCTCCACCGGCTCCAGGATATCAAGATACGCTTACGACTGGAATCTGAAGGAACCAGGCGCCACCATGGAGATCCGTAGCCTTGCCACCCTGAGCAACAAGGCCAAAAACCACAAGTACGCCACGGTTCGACACCAAGCTCCTGGGTGCTCCAGTCGGCTGCTGTTCAAGAACGTAATCAACGACGAGGCAAGAAGCTCCGTGGACAGCACAGTGATAGTGGAACCAGGCGCCAGCGGGAGCTTTTCCGAACAGCTGATCAGAAATCTACTGGTGTCCGATAAAGGCCGGGCGGACAACAAACCGAACCTGATGATCCATGCCGACGATGTGCAGTGCTCTCACGGCGCCACCATAGGCCAGTTAGACGAGGAGATCCTCTTCTATTTCATGTCCAGGGGCCTTACCCGCGACGAAGCGGCCCGGAGCCTTTTGAATGCTTTTGCCAGGGAAGTGACCAACTCTATCAAGGAACCTTATGCCGCCGCAGTGGTGGACGAGACTATTCTGCAGCGGAGGGGAGAATGAGAGCGATGGTTAAGGCCAATGAAATGAAAACGATCACCGGGCAAAAGGTGGATTTTTCTAAAATCAGGGACCAGTTCCCCGTGCTGGCCTCCACGGTGAGGGGCAAGCCGCTGGCCTATCTGGATAACGCCGCCACCACCCAGAAGCCATGGGCGGTTATTGATAAAATGCGGGACTTCGATAGCCGCGAATACGCCACCGTTCGCCGTGGGGCATACCGCTTCGCCGAGCAGGCCACCCACGAATTTGAAGAAGTCCGGGCCAAGGTGGCTCTATTCCTGAAAGCCAGTTCGCCGGAGGAAATCGTCTTCACCAGCGGCGCCACCATGGGTGTGAACCTGGTGGCCGGCTCCTGGGGACGCAAGTTTATCGGCGAAGGGGACGAAATCATCCTCTCCCACCTGGAACATCACGCCAATATCCTCCCATGGCAGATGCTGGCCCAGGAGAAGGGAGCGGTGATCAAGGTCATCCCTGTGAACGACGCCGGCGAGCTGGATATGGAAGAGTATGGCCGTCTGTTGTCCAGCAGGACAAAGCTTGTGGCGGTCAACCATGTGGCCAACTCCATCGGCACAATCAACCCCGTCCAGACCATCTGCCAGATGGCCAAAGCGGCCGGCGCCGTGACCCTGGTGGACGGAGCCCAGGCCGCTCCTCATATGAAGATCGATGTGCGGGAGATAGGATGCGATTTTTACGTCCTCTCCGCTCACAAAATGTATGGCCCCAGTGGGCTGGGTGTCCTCTACGGCAGGAAAGAAGCGCTGGAGCGGACCCCCCCCTTCCTCACCGGTGGTGACATGATAGAGCGAGTGACTTTCGAAAAGTCCACTTTCGCAAAGCCGCCCCATAGATTCGAGGCAGGCACCCCGCCAGTGACCCAGGTCATAGGGCTTGGCGCCGCCATCGACTTCCTGAGCTCGGTGGGGATGGATCATATTGAGCAGCAGGAGAAGAAACTGCTCGATTACGCCACCGAACTGGTCTCCAGGATCGAGACAGTCAATATCATAGGCGCCGCCCGCGACAAGGCGGCGATTATATCCTTCACCTTGGCCGATGCTCATCCGCACGATGTGGCCACCATCCTCGATAGCGAAGGTGTTGCGGTGCGCGCCGGCCACCATTGCGCCCAGCCCACCATGGACCGGTTTTGCGTACCGGCCACCACCAGAGCGTCATTCTCTTTTTACAACACTTTCGAGGAAGTGGAGAGGCTGGCTGAGGGAATTAAGCAGGCAACAGATTTATTCAGGGGGTAATCATGTCCAATATCAACGAACTCTACAAGAGGTCTATCTTTGACCATAACCGTAATCCGCGCAACTTTCGCGCCATGGAGGACGCGTCCCATTCCTGCGATGGATACAACCCGCTGTGCGGAGACAAGGTGAACGTTTACGTCCATCTCGACTCCGAAGTGGTTGACGATGTATCCTTCACCGGCTCCGGCTGCGCCATTTTCAAGGCCAGCGCATCTTTCATGACCAGCGCCATCAAGGGGAAGACCCAGGATCAGGCTAGAGAAACTGTGACCAGGTTTCTTGGTATGGTGGCTGGCTCCTCCGATCCGGACCCGGACGACAACTCTCTGGGGAAGCTTTCCATATTCCAGGGAGTTCGCGAATTTCCTTCCCGGGTGAAATGCGCCACCCTGGCCTGGCACGCTCTCACCTGCGCCATGGATAAGGCCAATGGCAGCCCAGAGGAGAGCGAGCCGCACAAGGACGTGGTATCCACGGAGTAAATAGCTGGAGAAACCGGGGCCTGTTCTTTTGAGGTTTTTCTCTTGCTGACGATCCATCCGCTTGTCACCGCGTATGACACCGCAATTCGTTGATTCGGAGCGCCGAGCAAACATTGATGAAAGTCTGCGAGAAAGCAATTCGGTTGGTTCAGTATTAGTGGAGATATTATATTTTCGTGTAGAAGAGAGAACTTGGCTGGATTTTCGCTTTTAAACTTGTGCCGAACAAGTACGAAACAAGCACAATAATTGAGTGTGTGTTACAGCATAAGGAGTTACACTAATTAGACAGGGGGTTCGGCCCCCTCGCCTCCACCATAAAGTGTGATGCGTCCATAAGGATGGTCTTTCCATGGCCGAAATGGGCGCAAGGAATTGTTGCGTTATTCCATGTGATGTTCCGATTCATGCCGATCTTTTTCCGCCATTTCCTGGGCCATGACCTCAACTTCCTTCTGGGCGCAAGCTGCGTCCAGATCGTCAAGTCTCGATTCGAAAATATCCTCTTCCAGCACTCTGTACAACAGCTTCTTGCCATGCCAGGGGTCATCAAAAAGCTGGCGGCTTCTGGCGCATCTATTCGGGTAATCATAATCATATGTGGTGGATAGGCTTCTCAAGTCCTTCTTGAACTGGACGAACTCATCATCGAGGTTATATTTGGATATCACTTTTTGAAGGTCCAGGTGTGACGGGGGAATCACGAAGACAAGCTTTATGCCTTGCGAATCACAATATTCCTTGATTTCCTTCAGCCGTTTTAAAATGATTTTCGGCTCAATGTATATGCTATAACTGCGCTCCACGGCGCCGATCTGATATTTCCAGAAAGCCTCCTTGTCGCTCATTATGTCTCCCGCGTCCAGCGCCACGTTGCTGCCTGTCTGTATTCCTAATAACGCTTTTATGACCACACCCAGAGAAATCCGCAAGACATAGGAAGAGGACGCGTATCTTATCCAGTTTTGCGACAGGGGCGCCGCTTCCCTGAAAATGCTGTTAATTTTGTTGTCGTTATATATGTTAAAGGGGATCACCAGGTAGACTTTTTTCAGCTTTACCCGCCTGGCCGTGTACCAGAACACCTCCGTAATTTCCATGGCCGTGGCTCCGCCGAAAACAAACTTGTAGTATTCATCCCCTGTTATTTTCTTTATGTTTTCCACAGAGAACATGCCTGCCCTGGAATCCCCAATGATGCAATATGGATTCGGATTGGAGTCGTATTCGGCCGCTGTCACGATTCGCATCGCCGTCGCGTCCCTTCTCCCAACTTTGCTTTTTGCTTTTTCCAGAGGATGGGAAATCCACTTGGGCCATATTATTCCCAGAGGATCTATGGCCACATTAACAGCCATTACCGCCAGAAGCGAAAGGAACACAACACCAATGGAGGCGTATACGAATTTTTTGTTGTTTGCTTGTGCCCGCATATTCAAAACTGATAATAAATGAACTCGCTGATGGTCGACAGCCGCAACAGCAGAAAAGCCATCACGGCGCCGATAAAGACCAGTTGCCTTCTGCCAGGATTGAACTTGCTGATCATCTGCGTGGAATTAGGCATGAGGAAAACCACGGCCATGCAAATGGGAATCCAGGAATATATGCAGAAGGGAATCCAGATGAACTTCATGGTGACACTTATCATGTTCATAGGGGACAGGATATTTATCAGTGCCGTTTTAAGATATCCCATCGGCATAGCCACACCGGCGGAAAATCCGTTCAACCCCAACATGCTCGAGTACACCTGTATCGCGGTGTCGAAAGTGGGCGCCCGAAACAGCACCCAGGCGGCGTTGACAAACATGAAAGTAACAAAGACACCCAAGTACCTGTTCATTTCCATGCCTGAGATTTTCCATATCCGGTGGATCACCAGAGCCACACCGTGCATTAATCCCCAAAGAATGAAAGTCCACCCCGCGCCATGCCACAGCCCCCCGATGACAAAGGTCAAAACTAGGTTTGCCATCACTCCGGCTTCCCCCACCCTGTTGCCGCCAAGGGGGATATACACATAATCGCGCAGAAACCGGCTCAGAGTCATGTGCCACCTGCGCCAGAAATCCTGTATATCGGCAGCTTTATATGGGCTGTTGAAATTCTGGGGCAGGATTATGTTGAACACCATGGCCACTCCCAGCGCCATATCCGTGTATCCCGAAAAATCGAAATATAGCTGAAACGAAAAGGCCAGGGAAGTTTCCCACGCTTGAATGAAGGAAAGGCTCTCACCGCTATCGAACCCGGCATTGGCCCACACCGCTATCGAATCTGCAATGACCAGCTTTTTCGCCAGTCCGATAAAGAACAGGTATATACCTTTTGAAATATGCTTGTGATTGATAAACTTGTTCCGTAGCCGATCGAACTGGGGCATCATCTCCTTATGATGGATGATGGGGCCAGCTAGCAAGTGGGGGAAGAAAGTGACGAACAGCATGTAGTTGTCGAAACTGTATTCGCTGGCGCGCCCTCGGCTGGTGTCCACCAGGAAGGCTATCTGGGTGAAGGTGAAAAAGCTTATCCCCAGGGGAAGCACGATATGGAGCAGTTCCATGTCCGAGGCAAAAGCCGTGTTTATCGAGGAAACGAAAAAATCGTAATATTTAAAATATCCCAATAGGCCAAGGTTTGCCGTGACGCTAAAGAGCAGCGACGCTGTCTGGTGGGATGTGGCCCCTCTTCCCCTGTGATAGGAAATCATAATGGCCGACAAATAATTGAATACTATGCTTCCCATGAGCAACAAGAGGTAATCCGGATTCCAGTAGCCATAAAAGAAGAGCGAAGTCAGCCCCAGCCATACTTTCGCCAATCTAGTCAGCTTCAGGTAATTGAGCCCAAAGTAGCCCACAAAAGTTACGGGAATGAAAAGGAATATATACCCATATGAAGTAAAAAGCATTCGGCCTAGCTAGCGCAGAGAAGCCTACGTTGGCTGGCGATTGAAATAGCCATTCGAAACATTTTGTTCTGTCCTTTTCATGATTGCGGCGGCGTAGTCTCCGACCACTCGCAGGCCTGTCTTGATCGCTCTCTGGAACATAGCAAGACACCGTAACATGCTGGATTCAAAATATGTTACCGTCGATGGATGCTCATGACCATACCTAAATATATCGGGAATCCGAACGCAGGTCAATAGAGGCTATGGAGCAGGGAGCGCGAGCGCCAGGCTCGACATCACCGCCAGGGAAAGATAGGCGAACACCGATAGCGCCTTCATCAACCGCACTGCCTCCAGTATGCTCCCCCTCCATAGGGGCCTTTGGCGCTCCCCCATGAATGGCGCATGCTTTTCCACTCCGCCATACCAGTTCATTCCACCCAGCCGGACCCCCAGCGCCCCGGCGAAAGCCGATTCGGCGATTCCGGCATTGGGCGATGCGTGGGATCCTCCGTCACGCCACATGATCCTCCAAGAGCCCGCCGCGCCCAACCCCCGCGCCCATGAGGCCATGGGAATCAGCGCGCCTGCCAGCCGCGCCGGGATATAGTTCACCACATCATCCAGCCTGGCCGCCGCCCAGCCGAAGTTTATATACCGTTCGTTCTTGTAGCCGAACATAGAATCCATGGTGCTCACAGCCTTGAACAATATGGCCCCGGCGCCCCCGCCCATGGCGATGAAAAAAAGAGGCGCCACCACCCCATCCACCGAGTTCTCCGCCACACTCTCCACGGCGGCGCGGACTATCTCTTCTTCCGGCAGGTCACCGGTGTCCCGCCCCACCATCATTCCCGCTACGCCCCTGGCCCCTTCCAAATCCCTCTCCTCCAGCGCCGCATGGACTTCCATGGCGTGATCTTGCAGATCCCTCATGGAAATGGCGAAATAAGCCAAAACAATCTGAGCCAGTGTCCCCATGGCCGGGTGTACCATCTCCATTGCGGCCACCAGCGCCCAGCAGACTATGCCAGTGACCAGCAGTGTCGCCGCCACCGTGGCTACCCCGGCAAGTCTTGTATAGCCCAGCCATCTCCTGGCGTTAGGCTCTGCCCATTCGCAGAAAGCGCCGATCAGCCGGACAGGATGGGGAAACCAGCGAGGGTCACCCAAAAGCGCGTCCAGCGCCAAAGCCGCGCCACCGATGGCAAGGAATGTCATTTTAGTTTCATGAGTTTATATAACGCGCCGATGTCCATGTTGGAGCGGACCACGTCCGCCTATCCAGGCATTCCGATATTTAACACGCTTTGAATAGTCATTTCAGCTTCATCAGCTTATACAGCGCGCCGATGTCCATGTTGCTGCGGACCACGTCCGCCAGGCGGTCCAGGGAGGTGTCCATATCATAACGAATCCTGGGTTCCCCCAGCGGCTCCTCTCCTTTTCGCTCGCGTAATTGATTGATGAACCAGCGGCGAAACCGGTCGTCGTTAAACACACCATGCAGGTAGGTCCCCCACGCGCGCCCATCCGCCGAAGCCGCTCCCAGCAGGGACCCGTCATCACCAAGGAGAGCGGGGCGGCCCCCCTCCCCCGCCGTCACGCCATGGTGAATCTCGTAGCCGGACACCTTCAGACCCGACTCCACATGAGTACCACTGGCTCTTTTAAGAGTCTTGTCCGGCAAAAGTTCCGTCGCCACCGGCAGAAGCCCCAGCCCGATAGCCTCTCCCCCATCAGACTCTATGCGGTGCGGATCGCGGATCGTCTCCCCCAGCATCTGGAATCCACCGCAAATCCCCACCACAGGCGCGGCCCCATTCGCGGCCATTGTTTTAATTTTGTCGAAGAGACCACTTTGCTTCAGAACGGCCAGGTCGCCGATCACGTTCTTGCTGCCGGGGATTATCACCACGTCGGCTCCCTCCAGCTCCTCCGGCCGAGTCACCGCCTTCACCTCCACATCCGGCTCCATCATCAGCGGATCGAAATCTGTGAAGTTTGACACATGCCGAAGACGGGCCACCGCCACCCGCACCTTGGCGCCGTTCCACTCCCCGCCATATGAGTGTACCGCCGCCTGATCCTCCTCCGGCAACCCTAGCTCATGAATATAGGGGACCACGCCATAGGTTGGCATGCCGGTGTGGCGCAAGGTATAGTCCAGAGCGTCATCCAGCAAGGACTTGTCCCCGCGAAACTTATTTACGATGAATCCCGTCGTAAGCCGCCTTTCCCATTCGGCCAGGGTCTCCATGATCCCCACAAAGGAGGCGAACACTCCGCCACGGTCTATATCCCCCACAATCACCACACTGGCGCAGGCGTATTCGGCCATGCGCATGTTCACGATATCGTGCCGTTTCAGGTTCATCTCGCCGGGGCTGCCCGCCCCCTCGATCACCATCGCTCCATGTTCGGCGCTCAGGGAATCGTAAGCCTGCTTCACTGTTTCGAAAGCCTTATTCTTGAAGCCGTAATACTCCCTGGCGGTCATCGATCCCACTGGCTTGCCCAGCAAGATCACCTGCGACCCGATGTCGCTATTCGGCTTCAGCAGCACCGGATTCATGCGAGTGTCCGGCTCCAATCCGCAAGCCTGGGCCTGGGTCACCTGGGCCCGGCCTATCTCCCTTCCATCCAGGGTGACGTAGGAGTTTAGCGCCATGTTCTGGGCCTTGAAGGGCGCCACGTCATGGCCGTCCTGCTTCATGATCCGGCACATCGCCGCCGCCAGAACGGTCTTTCCAGAGTCGGAGCTTACTCCCTGGAACATGATAGCGGGGATTTGTTTCTTGATATGAACAGCCGAGGCT
>JAOUNV010000347.1 GCA_029880775.1 Nitrospinota bacterium
GGAGAGTGAGGGAAAATAACCGAGCGCGTCCGTCCAAGGTATAATAAAATCGATAGTATTTAGTTTTTTAAAATCCCGAATGTAGTTGGGACTGACACAGGCAGGGAGCCAGAATGAAATGTTTGTAAATATATTTTCCACTATAACAGCCATCGCCCTAACCTCCGCGCCGGGGGGGCAGATGGAATTAACTCCAGCTATTTCCCAAGGGGTGATCGAGTATCCCATGATGGCGCAGAAGGAGTCGAAATACAGCACATGGAGCTTGTGGCCGGAGAAAAAAGAGGAAGAGCCCTCCGCCGAGCAGCCGACCGCAGAAGAATCAGTCGAACGGAAGCCAACTGTGGGTCAGACGACTAGTGGTCAAACGACCAGTGGTCAGCCAGGAGCCAACCGGCGTCCTGGTCAACGCTCTACCGCTCCGGCCGCCAATACCGGCCGCCAGCCTTCACCATCCCAAGCGCCGAGCATATACAACCGTCCGGATCCTGAGGTCACCAAACCGGTGGAACAAAATAACCCGCCGAAATCTTTTTACCCATGGCGGGATAGAGAAACCAATGACCAGCGCGGCGCTCAGCCACCCTACCCTTACGAAACACGGCCCCAGGAAGAAGAAACCGGCCCGTATGGGGACTTTAAGTATCTGGAGGCCCGTCTGGGCTTTTGGGGCACAACTTTCTCCGCGGAGGTTCAGTCCAGCACTGGAACAATAGTAGGGAGCAACATCGATCTATCCGATGAGTTGGGGCTCGGCACGTCCAAGACAGTGATCCTGGCCGGGGCGTCCGCTCGTTTGTCCGACAGCGTTCGGATATGGGTGGACACTTTCAACGTGGATTACCAAGCCTCCACCAAGCTGAAAACCGAGCTTGTATTCAAGGGGGTGCTGTTCGATGTGAACTCCACCGTGAACACATCCATCAGCGTCAACTCCTGGCGGGCCGGGCTGGACGTGAGCCTGGTGCGGGGGGACCTGGGGTATTTCAACGTGGGAGTGGCCGGCGATTTTCTGAAAACCTCCACTTCGCTCACCGCCTTTAACCTGATCACCACCACCGCCAATATCAACGTGGGGCTTCCGATGCTCACAGGATCGGTGCGAGTGTATCCGGTGCGGATGTTGGGGCTGGGGCTGGATGTGGCATGGATCGGTTATGACAAATCAAAGCTGTATGACATAGCGTTTTACGCGGATATCAGCCCCCTGGAAAACGTGGGGATCAGCCTGGGGTGGAGAGGAATCACTCTGGATGTGAATACGGACGGGGAAAAGGTGTATGTGGGGTGGACCGGCCTGTTCGGCCAGGTGGTGGCGAGGTTTTAGATGAAATGGCCCGATAACCTGGCTTTTGTTCCTCTGTGGGTGGCGGTGGCGTTGATGCTCGCCCTCAGTGGGCCTGCGGCGGGCACTCCTTCGCAGCAGGTGACAATCCCCTCTCCTGATGTGGTTCCCCAGTACTATATTCATCTGGATGTGGACAACACCACCACTGTACTGATGAAAAAGGCTGAAGGCGGCCATTCCGAACCTGTAGACCTGGGCATGACCCTGGGCCTGTATAACAGCCATCTGTTCGGCATGGAAGTGGGGGTGGATCTGCGGGAGGCCACCGATTTTCCGATTGTGTACAACATAAAGGTGGTGATGAAGGAAAACGCCATCGGTTATAACACCCCGGCGGTGGTGGTGGGGATGTATGAAATGGGGGAGCTGGAAGCCCAAACCGACCTGAATATCGCGTATGGACTGATCTCCTGGAGCTTGCCGCCTGCGGGGCGGGTGGCGGCGGGGCTGTATATAGGCGCCAACAACAGGTTGCTCGACGAAAACGGCTCGGAAGAAGGCGCAGGGTTCATGCTCTCTTTCGACAGAACCCTGGCGGAACTGGACGATAGGCTTTGGTTGGGAATAGACTATATGAGCGGCGCCCACCAACTGGGGGCGTTGAGCGTGGGAGTGGCATGGAGATTCATCCTCCCCCCCGGCCCGGCCGTCAGCGCGATGGTGGGGTATAACCTGTACAACAACGTGAAGATGGCGGGCAAGAACACCGTCACCATCCAGTTCGATATGGATTTTGGTCAATAATATGGGCGCCTGCCAACCGTGACTAGCTCGACTCCCCTGGTGGAGATATTCTGCGACGGCGCCTGCCGGGGCAACCCCGGCCCTGGTGGATGGGGCGCGGTGCTGGAGTCTGGCGATCACAAAAAAGAGATCAACGGATACAAACCGAGAACCACCAATAATGAGATGGAGCTTACCGCCGCCATCGAGTCGCTCAATTCGCTGAAAAGGCCGAGCCGCGTGATCCTCTGCTCCGACTCCAACTACGTGATCCAGGGGATGACATCGTGGATCCACTCATGGATAAAGAACAACTGGCGCACCGCCGCCCGCAAACCGGTGAAGAACCAGCAGCTGTGGATGGCCCTTTCCGCCGCCGCCGCGCCGCATCAGGTGGACTGGGTATGGGTGAAGGGGCATGCCGGCCATCCGCAAAACGAGCGCGCCGACGGCCTGGCCAACGAAGCTCTGGACGCAGCGGGAAAATAGACTTAAAGCGTCAAGTCCGCCATAAACTCAAGTGTTGGATCCGACCTGGTATCTCATCCCCTAACATGGCTGAACAATTGAGATTCCGGTAGAAAATATACTTGCAAATTAATTCTAATAGGATTATTTTGGGGGTGCCACATGCCAAGGGTGTAAGTTATTTGCCTTGCTCTTCTCTCGCGCTGTGGCGAACATCGAATTGCTTTTCTGGTATTTCTTGCTATTAACGTCTTTGGGAGGTTCAAATGGGGAACAAAAGGGTAAAAACAGGTGTGGCGATAATGGGCTTCGGTCTATTTGTCTTCGCAACGCTCATTGAGTTGCAGGCTTGCGGTGTTGCTGATGTCATTTCTGATCAAAAGCCAGCCACCGTAGGAGGCGTTATCGCCACTGCAGGCGATGGGCAGAACACCATTAGATGGAACGTGGCAAGCAACGCAGCCTCGTATAATCTGTATTGGGACACTGAATCGGGAGTAACCCCCAGAAGTAGCGGACTGCGAACTGGAAACAAAATATCCGGACTCAACAGCACCGTTTACACCCACACCGGCCTGTCCAACGGGACCTTTTATTACTATATCGTCACGGGGGTCTCTGAAGGAGGCAAGGAGGGCGACCCTTC
>JAOUNV010000348.1 GCA_029880775.1 Nitrospinota bacterium
CCCATTGGGAGTGTATGACTTCATCAAGCGTACCAGCTATCTGAACTTCACTAAAGCTGGTTTTGAAAAGTTGGCTGGTGGAGTGATGGCCGTGGCCCGGGAGGAAGGGCTGAACGCCCACGCCAGGGCTGTAGAAATCAGGCTGAAAAAGTAGGCCCTCTTCTGCTACATTAACCCTATTACGACAAATCAAGGAAAGATTATGGACCCGCTGTCTTTGATCCGGCCAAAGATCCGGGATGTAAAAGCGTACTTCATCGATCACACTCCATCGCCGGTGATCCTGGACGCCAACGAGTCGCCATTCACCCCGCCACGCAAGATACTGGAAAGAATGCTGGTGGTGATGGCGGGCACCCCGATGAACCGCTATCCCGATATGGAAGCGCTCGGCGTGCGCGCCGCCATCGCGCATAAGGATGGAGCGGCGCCGGAAGAGGTGCTGCTGGGCAACGGGTCCGACGAACTGATCTTCTACCTGATCCTGGCGATGATGGAGCCGGGGGAGCGGATATTGGTCCCCACACCCACCTTTGTAATGTACGAGACCATAGCCAAAAGCCTGAACATGGAGCCGACGCCGGTCCCCTTGACCGATGACTGGGACCTGGACCTGGAAGCCACCTTGCGACTGATAAAGGAAAAAAGCCCCCGGCTGATCTTCCTGGCCACGCCAAACAATCCCACCGGAAAAAAGTATCCCCTGCGGGCTATAGAAGCGGTGGCGGACGCCGCTCCCGGCGCGGTGGTGGTGGACGAGGCGTATATCGACTTCTCGGCCGATGGCCCATATGGCCTTTTATACAGGGACCGACCCAACGTCATTGTAATGAGGACTCTTTCCAAAGTGGGATTGGCCGCATTACGGCTCGGCTATATCCTGGCGGACCGGGCGGTGATCGAAAACGTGAACAAGGTCCGGCTCCCCTATAACATAAACTCCATGACCCAGGCCGCCGCCGCCGAGGCGTTGCGCAACTGGGAGGAGTTCGTCCCCCTTTTCGGGAAGGTTCGTGAAGAACGGGACAAACTTTTCACCGCCTTGAATGAGATCTCCGGGATTCATGCGTGGCCCTCGGAGGCCAACTTCATCCTGATGCGGGTGGAGGATGGCGCCGCCGAGCGAGTGTTCAGAGGCCTATTGGAGCACGGTGTCCGGGTCCGATGGTTTTCCGGCCACCCCAGGGTGGGGGATTGCTTCCGCGTGACGGTGGGAGACCCTCACGAGAACTCCATGTTTCTTTCGGCCATAAGGGAAGCGCTGTGAAGAAATCGACCGACTGCCCCAAGTGCGGGGCTATTGTGGAGGATTGGGTCAACCCAAAGCTCACTGTGGACATCATCATAGAGGTGGGGGAGCGGATCGTCCTGATCGAGCGAGCCGAGGAGCCGCATGGATGGGCGCTGCCGGGGGGATTTGTGGATTACGGAGAGAGTCTGGAGTCGGCCGCCATTCGCGAGGCGAAGGAGGAGACGGGGCTGGATGTGACTCTGGTCCGCCAGCTGGGCGCCTACTCCGACCCTGCTCGCGACCCGAGGCAGCATACCGTTTCCGTAGTGTTCATAGCCACCGCCGAGGGGAAGCCAAATGCTGGCGACGACGCCAAGCGCGCCGAACTATATAACCGGGGAGATATGCCGCCGCTGATGTTCGACCATGGAAAGGTGCTGGAGGATTATTACAAAGGCGCCGGATAGAGAGTGGAATCTCACCTTTCCATTTTCTCCGCCTGAAGGAAAATATCTTCGGCCATATTTTCGATCAACTCTCTCTTGCTCAATTTTTCAAGCCAGGAATCAGGAATCTGCTCAACACCATAATGGGCTCCTGCGATCTGGCCGTAAACCGCCGCCGTTGTGTCGGCGTCATCACCCAGGTTAACCGCCATGAGCGTCCCCTCTGTGAATGATGTTGTCTTATAAAAGCACCATAGCGCCGCCTCAAGAGATTTCACGACATAGGCTGTGCCTTTGATTTGGGGTGGCTCCTTTGCCTTGTAGGCGCCAGCGGCGATCTCGTCAATTCCTCTGGCCAAGGGATGCGCTAACCAGTAGCCATCCACGGGGCTGTATCGGGGCGACAGAAGATCGTCCTTACTCTCCCCATTAAGAGCCCCATGGATCAACGCGCCCAGATAGCGGCAAGCGTCCACCGCCTCGGCTGTGGAGTGGGTAGTCCTGGAGCTTTGGGCGGACATGGTGACAGCCAGTTGGAAATCGTGGGCGTAAAACATCGGGACCGGCGCCAGCCGCATGATGGAGCCGTTGCCGGCCTTCATTGGGTCTTCGCTGCCGCAATACTCATCGCCGGTGGCCTTGAACTTCATCACCGCGTCCCTAACTGTGTATCCTACGCCAAAAGCGGAATCCTGGCTGCTCATATAACCCTCCTCCAGCCAGCGAAGGTATTTACCCAGTTGATCACGGGCGTCGAACGCTCCTTTCTCCAGCAGGCTCTGGCCCAGGCAGAGGGCCATGGAAGTGTCGTCAGTCCATTCGCCAGGTTTTAGGTCGTGATAACCACCTCCGGTCATCTCCTTTACCCAAAGAAAATAACCCCGCGGCATCGCCTCGACGGGAGCGCCCAGCGCGTCGCCACACGCCAACCCTAAGAGGCATCCTTTGTGCCGTTGAATGGATAACATAATATAATTCTATCACCAGCCATAGGGACGACCCCGTGAGCAATTATATTTGGCTTGATTGAGAGGCTATACAAAAAGAAAGCCCGTGGAAGTGAGGGGTACTCCCACGGGCCATTTTGCATGGCTTCGAGCTTGGTTGGGGAAAGGAGGGATCTCAAAGCCCTGCAAACAACACTTACGTTATACTATTTCTCCCTTACGGTTTATATTGTAGCAATTCTAGCCGCGTTATACAACACGTTATATTTCAATGGAGTCATTTTCATTTCTGTCTCCATATGCTACATAAATGGTTTCCCTGCTCCACGTATTATTTCATATTCACACCCTATACGACAGAGATGCGCTTCCGAAGATTTAGATTCCAGGATTATGGCATTTTCCATTGCTCGCCGGTTTTCCGAATGGGCCGTATTATAGACAAATCAGGTGTACACAGGGCGCCCCCATACAGGACACCTGCAATGAATCACACCATGAGCGACACCGTATCTCCTTGTATTATATAGAGTATATATGTTGGCGCCATATTTGCTTTA
>JAOUNV010000349.1 GCA_029880775.1 Nitrospinota bacterium
AGGCGCCGGAGTGGGCGCCGAGGAGGAAAATGTAATCATACTCGGCCAGGTATGCCTGCTTGGCGGGATCTTTCGATATTCCCTTGGCGCTCCACCTCTTCATGTTTGTTTTCAGCGGGACAAGCTCATATTGGAGTATGACCTGATGAATTCCACATCCCTTATCCCCGCATTCGATGAGCGTGGATTTATCTTGTGGGATCGCCGCAATGGAGAAAGCGGCGCTGTCCGCCATATCGGCCTTTGCGCTGGTGGGGGGAAAGTCAAACGGGGAGAGTGGGCTGATCCGTTGCCCGGAGTCGATGATGATCAGGGAAACCATGACAAGCAGAGCCGCCGGGATTATCGGATTGGGGGACTTCTCCGAATCCTGAGTTCCCATAAGCGCCCCAAAAGCAAAAAGAGCATAGGCCAGAATATAGATGTCCATATAACGCGCAAAAGCGGGCATCGCCAGCGAATGTTTGGGGTGGTACACTTCAAGATATACCATCAGAACGCCCAGGCAATAGATAACTCCACTTGCAAGAAGCAGGAGGGCGCAAAGAACAATAGCCCGGCGCCTGGAAGACCCCCTCGGTGATAAATACCACGCGGCCAGGGTCATCAAGGCCACGATCGCCAACCATCTTGTCAGCGCCATTCCTTCGTCTTCGTAGGAGTGGATATTGTTAAGTTTTATCGTGGAAAAGGATTTATAGAATTTGGATACTATTTGTTTCTCGGCTTGGTCCCCTCCGCCCATCACCTTGTCCAGAAAACCAGAGATGTTTGAGCCGATGGGTTTTAGTCCCACGGAAATATTGTGGCTCCTGGTGTGATGCTTCCAGGAAGCGCCAACGGCGAAGGGTAATATGACGATTACCGCCAGAGCCGCGATTAGCGAGGTTGCGCGGGGTCTGGGCGACGCGCGCCTGGGGAAATAATATTCGGCCGCCTCGCTGAGCAGAATGAACATCACGACCACCATTGCCAACAGCGAACCTGCGTCCTTTATTATGACGAGGCATCCGATGGGAATAGCAAGCGCGAGCAGAGCCCTGGGATCACTCACACAGTAATGAATATAGACCATGATGATGGAAGCCAGGAACAATCCCAAGAATGGATCCGCAAGAAGGCTTTTGAATCTCTGGCCGAGAGTAAGGATGAGCAGATAGGCGAAAAATATTGCAATGAGGCGGAGCGCAACGCTCGTTTTACGCCCCAGGAAAATGATCGGCGCCAGAGACGCGAAAATAAGAACATGCCCCGCTTGGTAAAGCTTGCCTTCGTCAAAGGAACCACCTACCACGCCAAAATAGTGGAAAAGAGAGAGACCTGGCGGATAGGAAGCGTAAATAATCTGCGTATCGTCTTCTGTCGGCAAGTGGGCGAAATAATATAGATACTTGGGAATTAAACCCCAATGGGTGAACTCGTCCAGAATAGTTATCCCAGTTCCCGCCACAGCAATCCCGGCAAGGACGCAGCCGCCGATAAAAAAAAGGAATGGTGGTGGGAGGCATGTGGCTGCCCATTGGCGCATGGAGCCTCGCCAGGCGAGCCATGCCCCTAGCGCTAAGCCCAAAAAGCCGCCATACTTTATTGTGATGGCGACAGGGTACAAAACACCTGTGATGGCCGCGAGGTAGAGCGAAAATATTATGATGGATACAACGAAAAAGGGGATCAGGCTCTCTTTTCCACGGCGCGTCGCGGCGGCCAGCAGGCAGTAGCCATAAACGCTGACAATGGTGACCTGGAAGAAGGACCCAAAGTATTGCATAAGCTCAATATTAACATTCATATGCGAAGACATTTTAATCTAGAAGAACAATCTTTTCATACTGCGCACCTGCCTGATGAAGCGCCACGTGTGGATTTTATTTTCCAGCTATGGCGTTTGATATCATAGCGCCGGCCAACTCGGCGCCAAAGGGTGAAAAGTGACCATCGTCCATGAAATACGTGTCATTCCATTTGGCTTTTTCCGCCAGCTCATCGCTTGGGTCCAGGCATGTGATTCCGTTCTTTACACACTTTTCCATAAATACCTTTCGCAAGTTTTGTAGTTCGGTTTTGCCATCTGAATAGGTTTGCAGAATATCCGGAACATAAAACACGACAAATTTAATTCCGCGCTTGTCCGACTCCTCCCTCATC
Organism: Nitrospinota bacterium; assembly: GCA_029880775.1. Taxonomy (GTDB): domain Bacteria; phylum Nitrospinota_A; class UBA7883; order UBA7883; family UBA7883; genus JAOUMU01. Next base: position 2,146 of record JAOUNV010000349.1, read on the forward strand.
TTCACAAAAAACTGAAAAACAAGATCAATTTTTTCCATATGAGCCTCCGGATTTTCCAGGAGAGGCGCCGCAACTTTCATATACTGGCCCGAGAAACGGAATTTTGTCCTGGCGATATCGGAAGAAATTACGGAGAGCAGCATACCTGGATGGTACAAATTTGCCAGGTAACGCCTGGTGGTTTTGATGACCCGATCCGGCAAAGAGGCCGGGCTTGGCGTAAAGCAGCAAAACATCCCTTCATGATCCATGGTGCTATCGATGATAGCGTTTTCCTCCTCCACCCGCTTGGCCGATAGCGGGTAAAACTTCGAGAAATCCACTATGCCTTCCCTGGCGCCATAGTATGGCTTTGGGGGCCTGGGGGGATTACTTGCGCCGATGTCCAATATATCGTTATAGCAAAACAACAATGCCACCGCTTCCACATTTATCTTGTCGATCCACTTTGTGAAAACCGTGTATTCCTGGTCGGTGGAATAACCGGTCACTCCAAAGTTATAGACATACCCGCCCAGCCGCCTGCTTATCACCGCAGGTATGGTCTCCTGTTGACTCAAAAAAAGCCCCTCAGCGAACGAATCGCCAAGCACCATCACTTTACCGGTCTCCGGAATTTCTTTCTCATTACGCAGGGCGCGGAACCCCTCATTGTTGGTGGACATAAATAGATATGGTTCGGCGTTTGTGGTTTCCTTGGTGTAGGCGTTGTAATCAGGGAGCAGACGCCATCCAAAGTCCACGTCCCGGATATGCACTGCTCCGAAAAACATGTTTCTGTCACGTTTGTTTCCTTCATGCTCGGTGAGCCAGCGGGACCTGACCTCCACATAAACAGCCATCGCAACAAGTGAAGTTAAAAACGTCGTAAATACGATTCCACCCATTCCGCCGTACATCCAGGCTTTTCGGGCGCTGAGCCCAGGCCTCGCTTTGACATAACCCTGCCACGCAAGAATGAACAATGCAATCCAGAACAAAATCCAACTCCAAGGCGCGGCGACCTGCCTCCAGACCTCCCATGAACGTGGCAGC
>JAOUNV010000054.1 GCA_029880775.1 Nitrospinota bacterium
TGGAGGAGTGGCGCTTATCCTGACCCGCATGAACCGTATCCTGGAGATCGACACCGACAACCTGACCGCCCTGGTGGAGCCTGGCCTGGTGACCGGCAAGCTCCAGGAGGAGGTGGAAAAGCTGGGTCTCTTTTATCCGCCAGACCCCGCCAGCCTGCATGTCTCCACCCTCGGCGGTAATGTGGCCATGGGTTCCGGCGGGCCCAGGGCTGTGAAATATGGCGTTACTCGTGATTACGTTCTTGGCCTGGAAGTGGTGCTGCCGGACGGATCTGTGATCAACACCGGAGCCAAAACCATAAAAAGCGTGGTGGGATACGATCTGACCCGGCTAATGGTGGGCTCTGAGGGGACTTTGGGGATTGTCACCAAAATCAGGTTGCGTCTGATTCCAAAGCCAACGGCCCTCAGGACCGCAGTGGCTTCCTTCGGCCAGGTTTCCGCAGCGGCCCGCGCGGTGGCGGCCATCATTGGCGCCAGGATCATCCCCTGCACTCTGGAGCTGATGGACAGGGGATCTGTGCGGGCGGTGGAGAAGCTTTTGAAAGCGGGCCTGCCCGATGCTTCCCTGCTGCTGATAGAGACCGATGGACCTGAAAGGCAGGCCACCGAGGAGATGGCGATGATCGAAACTATATTGCGCGAGAGTGGCGCCGAGGGTGTGCGCACCGCGTCCACCTCGGAGGATCGCGCCCTGTTGTGGAAAGCGCGCCGGAGCATGTCTCAGGCCACATCCATGCTGGCCCCTGATAAGATAAACGAGGATGTCGCCGTACCCCGGTCCATGATCCCGGATCTTGTGGCGCGGCTGGAAGAGCTTTCGGAGAGATCGGGCGTGATCATATTGAGCTTCGGGCATGCTGGCGACGGGAATATACATGTAAATATCCTGACGGATAAAAGTGACTCCCGACGCTACGCCCAGGCGCAAGCGGTCGTAGAAGAGGTGTTTCGGATAACGTTGGAGCTTGGCGGCACTCTTTCAGGTGAACATGGTATTGGACTTGCCAAGGCGAAATATATAGAATCAGAAATAGGGAAAAGAGGAGTTGAGGTTACCCGGGCGATAAAAAAGTTGTTCGACCCGAACAATATCCTGAATCCCGGTAAGATAACACCTGAATAGGAGTCACTACGATAATGGATGTTCTCATTTTTCTGGGCAGCGCCTCTGACATGGAAGTTGGCGAAGAGATTGTTTCCACACTGGATCGGTTTGGGGTGTCCTATGACCTCCGGATCACCTCCGCCCATAGGACACCGGAGAAAACCAGGAGCCTGGTGCGGGCTGCCGAGGAGAAGGGCGCCAAGATTATTATATGTTGCGCAGGCCTTAGCGCGCATCTGGCCGGGATGGTGGCGGCGGAGTCGCTGTTGCCGGTCATCGGTGTGCCCTTGGCGGCTGGGCCGCTAAATGGATGGGACTCGCTTATGTCCACGGTCAACATGCCAGGCGGGGTGCCTGTGGCCACTGTCTCTTTGGGCAGCAAGGCAGGGGGGAGAAACGGCGCTTTGCTGGCGATCCGGATTATCGCGCTGAGCGACAGGGTAGTGGCGGAAAAGCTGCGGGAGTATAAAGTGGAGCTGGCGCTGAGCGTGGAGGAGGCGGACCGCAAGTTCTCCAAGCACTCTGACCATCAGTAAGTGAGAAGCCGTACATGGCTCGTGCGCGTGCGTTCGTCATGGTGGGAGAATATTAGCAACAGTGCGGCTTGTTATTATTGCCACAGCATGATAGAAAGAGCTGTAGGCCAATTTATGGATTTAGGCTGTCAGGTTTGACGGGGTTGGCTTTGTGCGAAGCTCTCTATGTGAGCAATTGCGTTGGAGCTGTTTTTAGTTTTGCGTTCCGTGCTTCTTTGTTTTTTTTGATTCAAAAAGAAAAGGAGGTGAACATGGAAGACAAAGTGTTGATAAAGGTATTTTGTATTTCTATTTGGATTTTATCGATCAACCTGCCAACCCAAATCCATAACTCCTGCCAGATTGGTGTCTATTTGAAACAGTGAAGCATCCTTCAGGCTAATCAAGCTGTCAGCTTATTGACCATATTTATAAATTCTTTTGTTTCAACTGGTTTGGTGACGTACTCAAGCGCCCCCAGGCCGTGTACCGACTCTATGAAACTTTCTATATCCCCGTGGCCAGTCATGATAATGGCCTTCTGTCCCTCGCGCACCTCCCCAATCTTGCGCACGAAATCCAACCCAGACATGCCCGGCATCAATAAATCCGAAATAATCAGGTCATATGAGCGGCGAGTAAGCATTTCCAGCGCTTTTTCAGCCGAAATAGCGGCGTCTATCTCATACCCGTTTTGGCCCAAAATTTCCCTGGACCACAGCAGATGCGCCTCATCGTCATCAACGACAAGTATAGTTTTCACCGGTTGAACCATTACCACTCCGAACGTTATAGCAGATGACAGTATAGGGAAATAGGTGGAACATTCCAAGGATGTAATTTTGTCAGAGGGGGCAACCCGAGGCGCGAAACACAACGTGGTCGGCGCCACTCACTTCCCTGCCAGCCAAGGGTATTCGCCGTTTATGAATCCCTGCGGGTCATCGTAGTGGTCAGATTCCGGGTGGGTTACGTCTATGAATGACTTGTCGAAAATCTCCTCGGCTTCCACACAGCGGCTTATGTAACCCAAGTCGCTTAGAGTCTCCACGAATTTCATGGTGGAGGCGATATAGCTATCCGGCAAGGCTGCGCAATACCTGGGGGATATCCGGTAGCTATACTCGAAAAAATCTGGCGGCGCCACCCCCACCAGCCCGGCTGTGGCCCGTGCCGCTTCTTTGGGATGGGCTTTGATAAACCCGGTGAGGCTTTCGTGGATTTTCAAGAATTCGAGCAAGGCCTCCCGGTTTTGTTCCATAAAGCCACGGGCGGCGATGATCCCATAGCTGGGGTTGTTTGGCCACAGCTTATCCGGAGGGATGATAGGCTTCACGTCAACCCCGGAAACCAGCGATAGTGACGCCTGCAACGAAGGAGTCCCCACCGCCGCATCTATTTTGCCATCTTCCATCGCCTGCCCCACCAAGTCTGTCCAGGGGAAGTTCTCCACCTCCACCTTCTCCTCCAGCCCGTGGCGGGCCAGGAACGCGCGAAGGATGACATCGTGGATAGAGCCTCTGGATGGAGAGCCGATCTTCTTTCCGGCAAACTGATCCAGCGCGGCCTGTATGGAGCCTGCCTCGGTGGAATCCTTATAGCCTGCTCGGGCGATGAGCACAGTTCCGTCCATGTGTCCCCCCGCCACGCATCTGATGGCGGCGCCCCTGGCGATCCCGATCACCGCCGGGGGAAGCCCTATATATCCGATATCAAGCTCTCCCTCTTCCAGCGCCTTTACTATGGGCGGACCTGTGCCAAAAAGACGCCACACCGGGTCCAGCCCCGCATGCTCCGGCGCCTTTAGCGCGATGGCGCACAAGGCTGTGTGATATCCGGTGGAGAGGTGGCCGATTCTGATGGTGGTCATTTTCGCGATCTGAACTCAGCGCATCCCACGGCTTTTCCGGATGGCGTCGTAGGCTTCGTTAATCTCTGACAACTTGGTGTTGGCGAATTTTGTGAACTCCTCCGGCAGGTCCTTGGAGGCTATAGTGTCCGGGTGGAAGTCGGCCACCAGCTTGCGGTATCTTTTTTTGATAGTATCGTCTGAATCCGCAGGATTGGCGCCCAGCGTTTCATAACGCTCCGCCAGGCTTCCTTTTGGCGACCGGGCTCTCTCCTCTCCGGTGGCGGTTTTGAACCTATTTCTGATGGAGTCGAAATCCTCTTTGTTAACAAGGAATATTCTGGCGGCGGCGGCCACTGCCCGATCCTCGGCCTGGTTCACAGGACCATCTGCGGTGGCCATATGCAGCATTGCTTCCACCATTTGCAACAGCTTTTCATCGTCATAGTTGACCAGGCGGAAGAAGCTGATGGCGAATTGCTCCAGGCTGTATTGGCTCCCTTCGGAGGCCTTGAACATCACCCCGGCATCCGCCCTTGCGGCGCCTTCAATGTCGCGTCTGTCCAGGAACTCCACAAACGCCCTCAGCTCATCATTGTTTATCCTGCCATCGCAACAGGCCACCTTGCCCAAAAGGCCGTATGCCGCCACATCCGCGTCCTGTGCCGTGGGTTCCGGGAAGAACACACGCAAGGCTTCCGGGGCGGCGTCAATCACCGCCCCAGCCAGAGCCCCGGCCACGGCGCCAGCTGGGCCGCGCAGGGCAAAGCCCAATGCGCCTAAAGTGACTTTTCCGATCCAGTTCATATAAAAAGTATCCAGTGGTTATCGCCGGGCGCCCGCTGGGAAGCGCCCTCACTCCAGTATACGAAACGGCTTGTCAGGTTTGTAGAAAATCAGATACGTCGCGGCGGATTTTAGCAGGGTTTTTTGTAATGTTGGGGACATCCGCATTGCCCGGCAGCGCCCTGGCGTGCAGCAGCAGGGGGCCGTCTCCGTCAAATCCGGCCACCGCCTCGGCGGCCTCTTCCGGGTCGGTGGTGCGCAATATCCAGTCTATCCCAAAGCCGCGAGCCACCTGAGCCAGGTCTGTGGATTGGCTCGCCGCGGTGGGTTGGTCGCCAGTGGAGCCGTAGGAGCCGTTGTCTATCAGGAAGATCAGCAGGTTGCCGGGGGCTGTCCTGGCCACGGTGGCCAGAGTGGAGGGGTTCATCAGGACGCTTCCGTCGCCATCAATGGATATAACAGTCTTATCGCAATTTAACGCCGCTCCAAGGGCGATCGGCGTGGCCATTCCCATGGAGCCGAGCATGTAGAAGTTGGAGGGTTGATCCACGACGGAGCAAAGCTCCTTGCTGGGGGCGCCGATGTTACCCACCACGGCCTTCCCCTCCAGAGCGGTGGCGGCGGCCTTCAGGAAATCATAGCGAGTGGCCTTAGGCCTGTGCAACCGCCCCTCGAAGGGGGGCAGATGGGTATTGTGTTTGGTGGCGGGAAAGGGGGGTGGCGCGAATTCACTGTCTTTCCACACAGCAGGTTCGAACAGGTATCCGCGGATTTCATCCTTTTCATACACCCCCGGCAGGGTCTGCTCCAGCGAGCTGATGGCGCCAGCGGTATTGATCTGGTGGTATGGGATCTCCATGGCGTCCATTATTTTTGGGACGTATTTCCCCATCCACCGTTGCGCCTCAATGGTCTCCGAATCCATCCCGCGCCAGCTCATCAGGATGGGCAGGGGAAATGAGTAGTGGCATGTGAGTGACGCCAGGGCGTTTACCATATTTCCCAGTCCAGAGTTCTGGATGAGCATGGCCGGTTTTACCCCCGCCAGCGCCGCCCCGGCGCATAGGCCCACCCCCTCTTCTTCGCGGGATATTTCCACGCACTTGAAGTGGCTGAACATGGCCTGGTACAGGTTCTTGTTCCTGTCGCATGGCAGGATAGCGGCCATTCCCATATTCGCTTTTTTCAGCGCCTGGATGGTTCTCTCTTCCGGTGTCATACTGGCAGCTCCATCAGTTCCTCGTCGGTGATTTCTTTTGTTATGGTAAGGTTCGGCTTGATGGGCAGTATAGACAGATCACGGTGACGCTGTTCCTTGCCGGCGCCGGTGATGTTGAGCATAATGATGTCTCCTCTTCCGACCTTTTTTTCCTTCACCGCCTTTATCAGGGCGGCGGTGGCCACAGCCGCCGGGGGGTTCACATCGCGCCCCTCGGTTCTTTTGAACACATCCCCCGCCTCGTACAGCTCGTCGTTGGATATACCGTACATTAACCCGCCCGTGGAGCGGAGTCCATCGTACACACCGCCGCTGATTCCGTAAGCCGGATATTTATTGGTGAGCACCGGCGCGGCCACCAGGTCCAGGATGTTCTCCACCTGAGGCACATCCACCTCCTGTTTGATGAAGTTTCGCCCTGCGGCCCAGGCGCTGGCCATGGGGGTCATAGGCTTGTTTTGGGCCAGGTGGAGCTTGGTCATGTATGTTCCGTAGGAGCCGTCCGCGATGAACAACATGTTGGTGTGCCACGCGGCGATGGCGCCGGTGCCGCTGCCTACACCCTGGAAATAGTGGTCCGGAATCCTGCCGATGGTGGCCACCGCATCCATGTAACTGATCCCCAAGCCTGCGCGGCGGGCGAAGTTTTTCGCGCCCCCCTCATATGTCCACCCCTTCAGCGCGGCCAGGCGGCGGGAGACATTTAGGGCGTCGGAGTAGTCGCCTCCGGTCAGCATTACGATCTTGGAGTTTGAGAAGAGCATGTTCGGGGCCTGGACCGCTTTCATGCATTTTTCCGGGACCACGCACACCACCGGGTACTTAAGGAATTCGGCTATATAAGAAAACGCCACAGCAGTGTTTCCAGCGGAGGCGAGCACAAGCTTTTCCACGTTGTGCTCTTTGGCGTATTGGATCACCACCACTGCGTGCAGCTCTTTGAAAGTGCAGGTTTTGTAGTAAGCTCCAAAATCTGGATAGTAACCGTTGAAGCTGATCCATAGGTTATACAGCCCCAATTCGGCGGCCAGACCCTGGCTTTTATAAGTGACCGGGCCAAAGGAGTATTCGTTATGGCTGTTGACAGGTAGCCAGTTGATATATTTCCAGAGGCCGGGAAGGTCGTTTCTGATCTCCAGCCTCTCCTGGTGATAAACAGCTTTGAGCAGGGAGTTTTCGTGGCATCCGGTTTGGAAATCAAAAGGGCTTTTGAGCCTGACCTCCTGGCCGTTAGCGCAACATATTAGCTTATATTTATCCATTGCTTATTAGCGTAATTAAATGAATCGCATACGCCATCGTGTTCCATTTCCAGGTGGAAGCGGCGTTTGACGGCCATATCTTCTTGCTTAATGAGAAAAAGGCGCGAAGTAATCTCGTGCTCCATCAGGCAAGCCTGGGAGCGTCCATCAATCTGTCTTTATTTTATCGGTAATCTGGTGAATTTGTAAATGAATGCTCCTTCGGGTGTAAAATGTGGAAAAATGTACGATACAGAAAATTAACGGAAATATATATGTTTTACATTGCCATCGTGGGCAGGCCTAATGTGGGCAAATCCACATTGTTCAACAAAATCGTAGGAGGCCGACCGGCCATCGTGGATGACACGCCTGGAGTTACCCGCGACAGAAACATTGCCTTTGCCAACAGGGAGGGGAGAAAGTTTGGAGTGATCGACACCGGAGGGTTCGAGCCGGAGAACCATAACGATATAATCAGCCAGACCAGGGAACAGGCTATGGTGGCCATGGAGGAGGCGGACGAGATATTTTTCGTGGTGGACGGGCGCGAGGGGCTTGCCGGCGCGGATGAGGATCTGGGCCGGAATCTGCGCAAGGCGGGTAAGCGGGTGTGGCTGGTGGTGAACAAGGTGGACAATCCCCTGGCCCCCGGAGAAGTGGACCAGTATCACCGGCTGGGATTTAGCAACGTGCGTCCCGTCAGCGCGGAACATTCGTTGGGTGTGGCAAGCCTGCTGGAGGAGGTGGTGTCCGGATATCCGGCGGACAAGGTGGAGGAGGAGACCGAGACACCCGTGACACGGATAGCGGTGGTGGGCAAGCCGAATGTGGGCAAGTCGTCACTGATCAACCGCATAGTGGGCAAGGGTAGGATGATAGTCAGCCAAACCGCCGGAACCACTCGCGACGCTGTGGATAGCGATGTGATCCTGGCCGATGGCCGCCGATATGTCTTGATTGACACCGCAGGGATTCGACGCAAGTCCAAAGTGTCCCAGAAGCTGGAGAAGTACTCTGTGATAATGGCGATGAAAGCTGTGGAACGGGCGGACGTGGCGCTGCTGCTGGCCGACGCGGAGGAGGGGGTGACCACCCAGGAGGCGAAGATCGCCGGGCTGGTGGAGGACGCCGGAAAGGGGCTGATCCTGGTGGTGAACAAGTGGGACCTGGTCAAAAAGGAGACGAATAGCTCCAAGATATTCGAGGAGGAGGCGAGGCAAAAGCTCAAGTTCGCACGTCACGCGCCCATGGTTTTCATATCGTCGCTGACTGGGCAGAGGGTGGAGAAGGTATGGGATCTGGCGGACGAGGTGCGGGGGCAACTTGTCAAAAGGATAGGTTCCGGAGCGCTCAACTCCATGGTGCGCCGGATAATGGACAAAAACCCCCCGCCGACCGTCAAGGGGCGAAAAATAAAAGTGTATTATGTCACGCAGGTCTCCACAGCTCCACCAACCATTGTCATCATGAGCAATGTGCCGGAGGCTATTCACTTCTCCTATCGGCGACATCTGGAAAACAGGATCCGTGAGGAAGCAGGGTTTGACAAAACACCACTGCGTTTCATATTCCGCCGTCCTTCCGGCCGCAGAATGGGGGAGCCTGACACCAAACACGGCCATGGGAAACGGACCAAGTAATGGCTTCAGGTCCGGAAGGAAGAG
>JAOUNV010000350.1 GCA_029880775.1 Nitrospinota bacterium
CGATGGTGATGATAAATCCGGTGGTTCTCGAAACCAGAGGCGCCGACCGCGACGAGGAGGGATGTCTCAGCCTCCCCGGGATGTATGGTTTGGTTGTCCGTCCCACATGGATGGCGCTGGAATTTACCGATCTGGAAGGGGAAAAGCGGACAATGGAAGAGGAGGGGTATTTGGCCAGATGCCTGCTGCACGAGGTGGACCACCTTGATGGAGTACTCTTCTGGGACAGGCTGCCCAGGAGCCAGAGAGCCGCTATGAAATTGAAATATTTTGCCAGAATGGAATGGGCGCGATGACCGAGCCGTTGAAAGTGGTTTTCATGGGAACCCCGGATTTCGCCGTCCCCACGCTGCTGGCGCTGGCGCAGGACCCCCGTTTTGCCGTTACCCTGGTGGTGTCCCAGCCGGATAAGCCGAAAGGAAGGGGACGCAAGATGGCGCCAACCCCGGTGAAGGCCGCGGCCATGGAGCATGAGATACCAGTCATCCAGCCTGGCAAAGCCCGCGCGCCTGAGCCTGTGGAGAGGATCGCATCGGAAAACCCGGACTATATCGTGGTGGTGGCCTACGGCCAGATTCTACCGTTGTCCATACTACAGATACCCGTGCTGATACCTGTGAACCTGCACGCCAGCCTGTTGCCCAGGTGGCGCGGAGCGGCGCCAATACACCGCGCCCTGCTGGCCGGGGACCAGGTTACGGGTGTCTGTTCCATGCTGATGGAGGAGGGGCTGGACACCGGCGACACACTGCTGTGCCAACAAACCGAGATTGCAGATGCGGACACCACCGGCGCCCTCCATGACCGGCTGGCCCAGTTGGGCGCGGCCCTGATGACAAGAACCCTGACCGAATACGCCGAGGGGAAGATCACCCCGCAAAAGCAGGACTCGACCCTGGCCACATACGCTCCGAAGCTGACCAAGGATGAGTTCGTCATAGATTGGGCTACCTCCGCTGAGGAGGTGAGCCGCAAGATCCGGGGGTTGGCGCCTTTTCCGGGGGCTGTCACATTCCACAGGGGCCGGTCAATAAAGCCGCTCTTCTGCCATCTCTCATCATCCGCGCCAGGTGGCCGCCCCGGAGAGATTTTGGGTGTATCCGGGGAGGGAATAACGGTGGCCTGTGGCGCCGGGGCGGTGGTCATCACCCATTTAAAGCCAGAGGGGAAAGGGGCCATGGCGGCCCACGCGTATACTTTGGGCCATGGGATAAAAGCGGGAGAGGTGCTGGGGAAGTGAGCTGGGGGGGGCTAGAATTCCAGTTTGAAACCGGTATCCAACATCGATTCGATTTCATCGGAGGGGACCGCCTTGCTGAAAAGGTATCCCTGCATCTCATCGCAATGGGTCTGTCTTAAAAAGTCGAGTTGAAACTTTGTTTCCACCCCTTCAGCCACCACTTTCATTCCCAGGTCGTGGGCCAGCGTTATTATAGCTTTGGCCACCAGCCGCGAATCCTGGTCCGATTCCAGGTCCATAACAAATGAACGGTCTATCTTCACTATATTGATCGGGAGCCGACGGATATAGTTCATGGAGGAGTAGCCCACGCCGAAGTCGTCCAGGGCGATGTTGAACCCGTTCATGCGCAGATTCTCCAGGATCGACTCCACCTTGTCCAGGTTCTTGATAATAGCGCTTTCCGTGATCTCCAGCTCCACATTGGCAGGATTAACCCCAGCTTCTTCGGCCGTTTGCATTATTACTTGGGAGATTTCCGGCCTCTCCAGATCCTTGGCGGAAAGGTTCACTGCTATATTTTTAAGCGGCAGGTTGGCCGCGATGGCTTTCTGGTTCAGCATGGCGGTGAAGTCCATGGCTGATTTCATCATCCACCGATCCAGCTCATACACCAGGCCTATCTCCTCGGCGATCTTGATGAAATCGAAGGAGGCCACCACCGCCCCGTCCTCCTGTCTCCAGCGCACCAGGGCCTCCATTCCCGCTATCTCGCCAGATTTGAGGCTTACTTTTGGCTGGTAGTGGGCCACCATCCCCTTTTCCACTATGGCGCGTCGAAGGCTGTTTTCCGTCTCCAGCCTTTTGGCGTACTGCTCATTCATAGATGACTTGAAGAACTGAAAGTTGCCCTTGCCCATATCCTTGGCGTGATACATGGCCATATCCGCTTTCTTTAGCAGGTCTTCGGAGGATTTGCCATCCGAGGGGAAATAAGCGATGCCCAGGCTGGCGGTGCAGACCAGTTCCGTATTTTCAAAAAGGTATGGCGTGGATAGCTCTTCAAGTATTCGATGGCATATCTCCGCCACTTCGAACTCGCTTTCGATATCCTCCACCAGCGCGCAGAACTCGTCCCCACCAAACCGGCTGACCGTGTCCCCTTCACGAAGACACCCCACCAATCGCACGGCCGTCCCCTTGAGCATCATGTCGCCGGTGATATGGCCCAGGCTGTCGTTGACATGCTTGAAGTTGTCCAGATCGAGGAAAATAAGGGCCAAAGTTCCGCCGTCCCGCTGGGCGCGGGCCATGGCCTGCTTCAGCCGGTCCAGCAGCAACAAGCGGTTTGGCAGCCCAGTGAGAGCGTCGTGATAGGCCTGGTATTCAATCTCTTTTTGGGAGGAGACATACTCGGTGATGTCGTTGAAAATGGCGGCGTATTTCACCGTGGCGCCGTGGTCGTCCTTGATGGCGGTGATGGACAAGAGCTCGGGAAAGGCCTGGCCGTCCTTGCGCCGATTCCATATTTCCCCTTCCCAGCTCCCCTTGGCCAACAGTTCGTTCCACATATCCTCATAGAATTCGCGGTCGTGCTTGCCTGATTTCAGTATACGCGGGTTCAGGCCGATCACCTCATGAGGCTCGTACCCTGTCATATCCGTGAATGCGCGGTTGACCGACTGTATAATCGCCTCGTCATCCGTAATAACTATCCCCTCTTTGGCGCTGTCGATAATCTTCTGGGCCAGTTGCAGCTTTTCATTTATCTTTTTGCGCTCCGTCACCCGGCCCAGCTGGATGGCCAGCCCGTTTATCGCCTCCATCATCGTCTCGTCCGGCTCATCCATCCCCCGGGCGAAAAACTCCAGCACCGCAGCGGTCCTTTTCCCCTCCAGCACCGGGAAGGCGAACGCCGCCTGCAGGCCCAGCTGCGCCATGGAGCGGTCACGCACACAGATGGACTGGCTAAGCAT
>JAOUNV010000351.1 GCA_029880775.1 Nitrospinota bacterium
CATCCTTGCCTTTGGTTGAGGGGAATCCCAGGAATACGCCGCCATTTTTCCCCCCGATGATCCGAAACCCGCGGATGGTGATCGCCCCGTCAATGGTGATCTGGGCCATGGCCAGCGTTTTGCCCCCTGCGCCATGGGTATCGAAGGGGTATATCCTCACATCGGTTATTTCGATTCCTGCCATCTCCCCGTCCCTTATAGGTGATAATGGCAACGTGTCATAAAACCGGTCTGCGGTCAAGCGCCCCCGGTCGCCAGGAATGGCGATGAAGGCTTCTGTGCAAACATTGCGTTGACAAGGGGGCAAAGTCCGGCTAACTTACTTAGCTTTTACTCCCAACTACAGATATATCCGAATGGCGCGCAAAATAGCTTTTCTGTTTCCCGGCCAGGGATCGCAGTTCGTCGGCATGGGCAAAAGCCTGCTGGCGGACTTTCCGGCGGCCAAAACAAGGATGGAGGAAGCCTGCGATACGCTGGGATTCGATATCGACCGACTAATCGCCGAAGGGCCGGAAGAGGAACTGAAAGCCACCTATAACACCCAACCGGCCATTCTGCTGGTCTCCGTGATCGCCCTTGAGGCCTTGATTGAGCGGACCGGAGTGGAGCCTGCCATCTCGGCGGGGCACAGCCTGGGGGAGTTTTCCGCATGTCATGCGGCGGGAGCCCTTTCGTTTCACGACGCAATCCGGCTGGTGCGAAAAAGAGGCGAGCTGATGCAGTCCGCCGTGCCGATCGGTGTGGGCGCCATGGCGGCGGTGATCGGGCTCGCATCAAGCGAAGTAGAAGCTATCTGCCAGAAAGCTGGCGGCGATGTGGCCCCTGCCAATTTTAACAGCCCGGAGCAGACTGTGATCGCCGGCAAGGCGGACTCTGTGGAAAAAGCCTCGGCCCTGGCCAGGGAAAAGGGGGCCAAAAAAGTGGCCCAGCTTCCCGTCAGCGCGCCGTTCCATACAGCCATGATGAAGCCTGCCCAGGAGGGACTGGCCGAGTTCATGGAAGATATGACGATAAACGACCCGAAGTTTCCCATCATCCGAAACGTGGACGCTGGTCTTTCCACCACGGCGGCGCAGGTTCGGCAGGGGCTTATAGAGCAGGTGACCGGTTGCGTGCGGTGGGTGGACTCGATGGCCCGGCTCAGCGCGGAGGGGGTGGCCGAGGGTTTGGAGATCGGGCCTGGAAAAGTGCTCACAGGATTGATGAAAAGAATCGACAGGTCGTTTAAAATGTCGATTGCGGGTGAGACGCAAGATATAGAAAAATACGCGGAGGAGAGCCATGGGCAGGCTTAGTGGAAAAGCGGCGCTGATCACCGGGGCCAGCCGAGGAATCGGACAAGCAATAGCCCTGGCGTACGCCCGGGAAGGGGCGGACCTGTATCTTGTCTCCCGCTCCACCCCTCTGGACAGTGTGCTGGCGGAGTGCCGTGCGCTGGGAGTGAGGGCCGATGGTGGCCTGTATGATGTGGCGGCGCCGGAGGAAGCCAAGAAGGCTGTGGAGGCTTGTGTAGCAGCTTTCGGCAAGATAGACGCGCTGGTGAACAACGCCGGAATCACTAAGGATGGATTGCTGGTGCGGATGAAGGACGATGACTTTAGCGAGGTGATCCGCGTGAACCTGGGCGGATGCTTCAATATGACCCGGGCGGCGGCCAAGCCGATGATGAAGAATCGGGCCGGGCGGATAGTCAACATAACTTCCGTTGTGGGGGCCATGGGAAACGCCGGTCAGGCCAACTACGCCGCCAGCAAAGCGGGTATCGTGGGCATGACCAAGTCTGTGGCCAAGGAGCTGGGAAGCCGGGGTGTCACAGCCAACTCGGTGGCGCCAGGATTCGTGGAAACGGACATGACGAAAGTTTTGACTGACGAAAACCGTCAAACATTGTTAAAATCTATTCCGTTGGGCCGTTTCGGCTCCGTGGAGGACGTGGCCGGAGCGGCTGTGTTCCTCGCCTCCGACGAAGCCGCATATGTGACAGGGATCACCTTGTTCGTGGACGGCGGAATGGCCATGGGATAGAATGGTGTGTTTTCCCTAGCTTATAACTAGAATATAGTCTGATATCAGGAGAAATTGAGAATGTCGATCGAAGAAAAGGTCAAATCAATCATAGTGGACCAGCTTGAGGTGGATCCGGAGAATGTAAAGTCGGAAGCTAAATTCGAGAGCGATCTGGACGCCGACTCCCTGGACGTGGTGGAGCTTGTGATGGCTTTCGAGGAAGCCTTCGACATAGAGATCCCGGACGAGGACGCCGAGAAAATACAAACCGTCCAGCAGGCCGTCGATTATATTTCCGCCGCTTCAGCCAAAAGTTGACACAGGGCGGAAGCAGCTTCCCCACGGCCCGCTCTTCGGACCGGGGAAGATTATTTTATAGCCGATCCTTATTTATCATCGCTGCATGAAAAACGTCGCAATCACAGGACTTGGTATGATCACTCCCTTAGGTAAGGGGGTGGCCACCACTTGGCAAAACGTAGTTGATGGAAAGTCCGGCATCGGCGCCATCACCCGCTTCGACACGACCGACTATCCGGTCCGCATCGCAGGCGAGGTGAAAGACTTCGACCCACGCGATTATATCGACGGGAAGGAAGTCAAAAAGATGGACACCTTCATCCAATACGCAGTCGCCAGCGTGGGCGAAGCCCTGGCCGACGCCGGGGTGGATCACGTCTCCATGCCCGATTCCATGAAGGACCGGTTCGGCGTTATGGTGGGCACCGGTATCGGCGGCCTGCCGGAGATCGAGAGGACCGCCAAGACCCTGCGGGAAAAAGGCCCCAAGCGGGTTTCCCCGTTCTTTATCCCATCGGTGCTGGCGAATCTGGCGTCGGGACAGGTCTCCATCCATTTTGGACTGCGTGGCCCCAATGGATGCCCGGTCACCGCATGTACCACCGGCTCTTCCGCCATTGGGGACGCGGCTAGAATCATTGAGCGAGGCGACGCGGACTTGATGGTGGCTGGCGGAACAGAGTCTACCATCACAGGGCTGTGCGTTGCCGGGTTCGCCGCCGCCAAGGCCCTTTCCCGGCGTAATGACGAGCCGGAGAAAGCCAGCCGCCCCTTTGATAATAATAGAGACGGTTTCGTTATGGGAGAGGGATGCGGCGTGATGGTGCTCGAAAAC